>DASQUN010000437.1:0-8436 GCA_035641275.1 Candidatus Udaeobacter sp.
TGGATGCTGGCCGACATGGCCACGGAAATCGATGCCGCCCGGCTCTTGGTCTATCGCGCCGCGCAACTCAAGGATCGGCAACAGTCATTCTTGATGGCCGGCTCACAGGCCAAACTCTACGCTGCCGAAATGGCGATGAGGGCGACGACCAAGGGAATTCAGATCCACGGAGGCTACGGTTACATCAAAGACTATCCTGTGGAACGATACTTTCGTGACGCCAAGATCTGCGAGATTGGCGAGGGCACGTCAGAGATTCAACGGATGGTGATCGCGAAGGAGTTGCTGCGAGCATGGAGTGATGGAATACGAGGAATGGAATGATGGAGTACTGGAGTATTGCTAATGAATATCCATCACTGCGCACAGATCATTCATGAACCGAGGGGAAGGAAACACTGACAACTGTAAAGCGAACGGTGAGCCGTGGAGGGGCGATGGCACAGGAACACAAAGTTACGATGATCTGCGCGAGGCTCGGCAAGCTGCGCCGATTGCTCTCGGCATCCGCCGGTGAACGGCTGGTCGAAGGATGACTCGAGGTACAGGCCCATTGCCATCGGCCCGGAACGGCTTATCGTTCGAGAACACTGCTTCTGTGAATAGTCCGGCTAGTACTCTCTGGTTCAGCTAATGACAGGCAAACTCGTAAGTCAGATTCTCAAAGGTGATGTCCGCGCGCTGGCGTCGCTTATGAGTCTGATCGAAGACGGAGACCCAAAGGTGAAGGCGGTCCTCAAGGCCGTTTACTCTCATACGGGCCGAGCTCATGTTATCGGAGTGACCGGCGCGGCTGGCACAGGCAAGAGCAGCCTCATCGCTGGTATGACCGCCGAGTATCGGCGGCGGCAAAAGACGGTCGGAATTCTGGCGGTAGACCCCACTAGCCTTTTTACGACCGGGGCCCTTTTAGGCGATCGCATTCGGATGCGGGACCATTTTGCCGACGCCGATGTTTTTATCCGGAGTTTCGCAACCCGGGGAAACAGCGGCGGCCTATCCGCTGCCGTTCGAGAAGCCGTCCATCTACTCGATGCCGCGGGGAAAGAAACGGTCTTCGTCGAGACCATAGGGGTGGGACAGGATCAGCTGGAAATTGCCGCGCTGGCCCAAATGGTTGTCGTCGTGCTGACACCGCAGATGGGAGATGAAGTCCAGGGCATGAAGGCCGGCTTGGCCGAGATCGCCGATATTCTCGTCGTCAACAAGGCCGATCTTTCAGGCACAGAGGAGACGGTCCAACAACTCAAAGCCTTGTTTGCAGATGAAGATTTTCCCATCGTCGCCACTTCCGCGACTAACAATCAGGGGGTTGACTTGCTGGTGGAGCGTATCGAGCAGCAGCGGAGCGCGAGCTTTGAGAACGGCAAATATGAAAGAAAACGAGTCAATTTGTGTCGGCAGGAATTGCTCTCTCTGTTGCGACAGAGAATTTTCGCTGAGCTGGCAAAAAAGGTTGCGGACGATTCGCTGGAAACACAGATCAAGCGAGTCGCCGAGCGGAAAATAGATCCCTATAGCGCCGTGGCAGCGATCGCCAAAAAGATCGGCTTGTAGAACAGTACAGGGAGTCTGTCTCCTGCGGTCGTGCTGTCGGGAGATTCGGAATATGGAACGGTTTGATTTTGGCGGGGAGGTCGTTTGGAAGCCTTCACCCGACTGCATACGGCGCAGCCGGTTGAAGCGCTTCATGGACCGGCACGGCATTGCGAGTGTCGCGGAGCTGATGCGCCGCTCGACGGACGATCTCGAGTGGTTCTGGAACGCCGTCGTAGAAGATTTGAACATTGAGTTCTACCAACCCTACGTCAAGGTCCTAGACACGACGCCGGGAATACCGTGGACGCGTTGGTGCGTCGGTGGGAAGATGAACATCGTCCATAACTGCTTGGACAAGTGGGTCGGAACGGCGACAGAGAATCGGCTGGCGATTCGCTGGGAAGGAGAGGACGGCGGCACGCGGCTCCTCACCTATGGGGAGCTTTACCGCGAGGTCAACCTCCTGGCCAATGGTTTGCGCGAACTAGGAATCAAAAAGGGAGACGTCATAGGACTCTTCATGCCGATGGTGCCGGAAAACGCCGTCGGACTGTTCGCCATTGTCAAGATTGGCGCTATCGTCCTTCCTCTCTTTTCAGGCTATGGCGCTGATGCGCTGAGCACTCGCTTGGCGGACGCCGAAGCCAGGGCCGTGTTGATTGCCGACGGCTTTTACCGCCGGGGACAGATTGTGCCAATGAAGTCTGTTGCTGACAACGCGATCGCCCGTGTGCCTTCGATCAGATATGCCGTTGTGCTACGGCAACTAGGCTTGGAAATTCCCTGGACGGCGGGTCGTGATCACTGGTGGCACGAGGTCACCGAGGGTCAGATGCAGCATCCGCAGACGGAACGCACCGAGGCCGAAGATCCGCTCATGATCATCTATACATCGGGAACGACGGGAAAGCCCAAGGGAGTGGTGCATGCCCATTGCGGTTTTCCGGTGAAGGCGGCCCAGGACATGGCTCACGGACTCGATGTGCAGGATGCCGACACGCTCTATTGGGTCACGGATATGGGCTGGATGATGGGGCCGTGGGAAGTTTTCGGTACGACTCTTCTGGGAGCGACGATGCTGTTTTATGACGGCGCCCTGGATTACCCCGGGCCGGATCGTTTGTGGTCCTTGGTGGAACGCCATCGGGTGACGATCCTCGGCGTCTCCCCGACATTGGTGCGCGCGCTCATGCGCCACGGTGACAAACCAGTGTACCCTCATGATTCATCCACCCTGCGCATTCTGGGCTCCACCGGTGAGCCCTGGAATCCCCAACCCTGGCGCTGGTTGTTTGAAGAGGTTGGCAAGAAGCGCCTGCCCATCATCAATTACTCGGGAGGAACTGAGATATCCGGCGGCATCGTCATGGGAAACCTCCTGACGCCTATCAAGCCCTGTTCATTTGCCGGTCCAGTTCCGGGAATGGCTGCTGATGTGGTGGATGACCAGGGCCGCTCCGTACGCAACCAAGTCGGAGAGTTAGTGGTGCGGCAACCTTGGATCGGCATGGCGCGCGGATTCTGGAAAGACCGCGAGCGCTATCTCGAAACCTACTGGTCGCGTTTTCCCGACGTGTGGGTGCACGGAGACTGGGCAGCCATCGATCAGGATGGACTGTGGTACATCTTAGGTCGCTCCGACGATACCCTCAAAGTTGCCGGCAAACGAGTCGGTCCGGCTGAAATCGAGTCGGTTCTGGTCGGCCATCCCGCCGTGAACGAGGCCGCGGCGATTGGCGTCCCTGACGCCGTCAAAGGCGAAGCGGTAGTTTGTTTCTGCATTTTGAAACCAGGGGAGAAACCAGGCATATCTTTGGCCGACGAACTTAAGGAGAAGGTCGGGCAATCCCTCGGCAAACCTCTCAAGCCAGAGGTTGTCAGATTCGTTAGCGATCTGCCAAAAACCAGGAATGCCAAAGTGATGCGCCGGGTTATCCGGGCCGCCTACCTGAACCAAGAACCTGGCGATCTCTCCGCCTTGGAGAATCCACAGTCCATAGAGGAGATTCGCAAAGCGTTATAACAATCGAGTTCCAAACCTGGAAAGAAACGAGTACACCCTATGTCGAAAATTCTGCCTAGCGTCCTCGAAGCCGTCGGCAACACGCCTCTGATCCGCCTCAACCGTATTACGAGAGGGATGATCGCGGCCGTCTGCGCGAAAGTGGAGGCTTGCAACCCTGGGCGCAGTGTTAAGGATCGAATCGCGCTTGCGGTCGTCGAAGATGCGGAGCGCCGAGGATTACTGAAGCCGGGGGGCACCATTGTCGAGCCGACTTCCGGAAACATGGGCGTGGCGCTCGCAATCGTCGCCGCCATCAAGGGCTACAAGTGCATATTTACCATTCCCGATAAAATGAGCATTGAAAAAATTCGCCGCCTGCGCGCGTTTGGCGCGGAGGTGGTTGTGACTCCCACGGCCGTTCCACCTGAATCACCACAATCCTACTATTCGGTCGCGCGACGCTTGGCCGACGAGATCCCCGGTGCCTTCCTGCCTATGCAATATGACAATCCCAGCAACATGGAGGCGCACTACGCTTCCACGGGTCCCGAGATCTGGCAGCAGACAGACGGAAAGATCACCCACTTCGTTGCGGGAATGGGAACCGGGGGGACGATCTCGGGAACCGCAAAATACCTTAAGGAAAAGAATCCGAAGTGCACGATCGTCGGAGTGGACCCGGAAGGATCGATTCTCGCCAAGGTGTTCAATCGCGAAAAATGGTCTTGGGGCGACTCACACCCGTATAAGGTCGAGGGGATTGGAGAAGATTTTGTTCCCAGGAACCTGCTGTTCGAATACATCGACAGTGTCGTCACGGTCTCCGATCGCGAGTCGTTTCTGATGAGCCGGCGACTGACGCGGGAAGAGGGTCTTTTCTGTGGCGGATCTTCTGGCACGGCGGTCGAAGGTGCTCTCCGGTACGCGCGCGAGCAGCAGTTGGGGGAGGATGACCTTGTCGTCGTGCTGCTCCCCGATGCTGGGGAAATTTACCTCTCCAAGATGTACTCGGATGAGTGGATGAGACAGAACCAATTTCTCGGGAGGAGCCTACAGGTCGGAGAAATCCTTAAATCCAAAAGGCGACGGCTCCCCGAACTGCTGTCCGTCGAGATGACGTCCACTGTGCGCGATGCGATCGAGACGATGAACCAATCCGGGGTCTCCCAGCTCCCGGTATTCGATAAGGGGAACCTCGTCGGCTCATTGAGCGAAACCGCGCTGTTCCAAAAAACCATGGAGACTCCGGAAGTGAGGGAGCTGACGGTTGGAGCTCTCCTTGAGCCTCCGTTTCCCACGGTAGGACTGGACGAGGACGTCTATGAGGTTGTGAAGCTGCTCAAGTCTTGCCCGGCGGTTCTCGTCCGCGACGGGGAAAAGTATCAGGGAATTGTGACACGCTTCGACGTAGTCGAACACTTGGGCGACTAGATTTGATGGCACGAAGAACACTCCACCGACGTTCGCCGCAGTTTGCCACGCGCGCCATTCACGTGGGACAAGAGCCCGAGCCCGTCACGGGGGCGATCACCGTCCCGATTTATCAGACCAGCACCTTCGCGCAGAGCGCGCCTGGCGTCCATAAGGGTTATGACTACTCGCGAACGGACAATCCGACGCGCACGGCGCTGCAAGAAGCGCTCGCGAGCCTCGAGTCGGCTCGATACTGCCTGGCGTTCTCGTCCGGTATGGGTGCGGCCACGACGGCGATGCTGCTGTTCAAGCACGGGGACCACATCATTTCGTCGCGCGACGTCTACGGCGGCACCTACCGGCTGTTCAGACGCGTGTTGCAAGACTTCGGCTTGAGCTTCTCATTCGTTGAAACCTCGAAGACCCGAGAAATCGAGCGCGCTATGACTCGGCGAACCCGGCTTGTTTGGATCGAGTCGCCTACGAATCCGCTTCTGCGCATTACGGATATCAGGGCAGCCGCGGAGATTGCTCACCGCCACCGGGCGCTCTGTCTCGTCGATAACACTTTCGCATCGCCTTTTTTCCAACAACCGCTCGCGCTCGGTGCCGACCTGGTGCTACATTCGACAACTAAATATGTCGGCGGACATGCGGATATCATCGGCGGCGCTATCTGCCTTAGCGAACGCGCAACGTACGAGCGGCTGAAGTTTCTGCAAAATGCTGTTGGCGCGACGCCCTCCCCCTTCGATTGTTTCCTTACCTTGCGCGGTATAAGAACCCTTGCGCTGCGCATGCGAGAGCATGAGAAGAATGCGATTCGCGTTGCCGCGTTCCTGAAAGACCATCCGCGGGTGCGCCGCGTCTACTACCCCGGGCTTCCCCAACATCCTGGCCATGACATCGCCTGCTCTCAAATGGCCGGATTTAGCGGAATGGTCTCCTTGGAAGTGAAAGGGGGATTGGGCGCGGCGCGACGTGTTGCACGGCGTCTAACTATTTTTAAGATTGCCGAAAGCCTGGGGGGAGTCGAGTCTCTGGTTGAGTTGCCCGCGATCATGACGCATGCATCGATTCCCCCAGAAGAGCGGAAAAAAGCCGGATTGGCCGACGGCCTCATCCGCTTGTCGGTGGGCATCGAAGATATCGAAGATCTCATCTTCGATTTGGAATCTGCTTTGAAATCGCAAGGATGATGACATGACGACGGCAGTGGATCATCTTGCAAACTCGCCCTCGCGGCAACTGCCCGATTATGAAGTCGATGGCGACCGAGGCTTCTTGCCTGCTCCGGACCCGCTGGATCGATTACCGAACGATTTTTCTTCCTGGGAAGAGGTCGGGCGGGCGTTGCCGAAGCTCCTGATGACCGGGAAGGTTCGGCGTTTCATCCAAGACATGCCACTTCTCGACGCCACCGGACTGCGCGATGATCGTGAACGAAGAAGAGCGATGGTAATCCTCTCGTTCCTAGGTCACGCCTATGTTTGGGGTGAACCAGAGACGGTCAGCTCGATTCCGGCTTGCCTGGCGTTGCCGTGGCATCAACTGGCGCGCATGCTCGGGCGCCCGCCGGTCCTTTCCTACGCCTCCTACGCCCTGGATAACTGGCGCAGGTTGGATCTCCAACGCCCGCTGGAGCTCGGCAACATTGTCTTGTTGCAGAACTTTCTCGGCGGTCAGGATGAAGAGTGGTTTGTTCTGATTCACGTCGCCATTGAAGCCAAGGCTGGGCCGGCGCTGGCCGCTGTCCTTACAATGCAACGCGCGGTCGTTGATCATCAACCGGAAATTGTCACGCAGGAGCTGGCGACCATCGCTCAGACGCTCCGATCGATGCATGATATCCTCCTGCGCATGCCCGAACGGTGCGATCCTTACGTTTACTTTCGCCGCGTAAGGCCTTACATACACGGATGGGCGAATCATCCGAGCTTGCCCGCAGGGGTGATTTACGATGGCGTTGAAGATTACGGCGGCATAGGGCAAAGCTTCCGCGGCGAGACCGGCGCGCAGAGCTCGATTATCCCCGCCCTCGACGCGACCCTCGGAATCGGGCATGCCGAAGATCTGCTGTATCGGTATCTCAAAGAAATGCGCGATTACATGCCGCCCAAGCATCGGGCGTTCATTGAAATGGTCGAGGCGGGACCGTCCGTGCGCGACTATGTCCTTCGGCATCGAGACCTGCACCCGCCTCTGCGCGATGCTTACAACGCCGCCGTCGATGGTATCGAGCTTTTCCGTTCAACTCATCTCGAGTACGCGCGCAACTATATCGTGAAGCAGAGTCAGGGCGGAAAGCATAACCCGACGGACGTCGGCACGGGCGGAACTCCATTTGCTCCCTATTTAAAGAAACATCGCGCGGAGACCCGCGCGCACAAGATTGGCTAGGACGAAGAGACAGGGCAATTTAACCCAACGGCAAAGAACGCTTAGAACCTGCGCGCCCTTTGCGTTCTCTGCGGCTAAATTGGAGTTGACGCTAATCCGACATTCTTTTGGTGTTTACAATATCAAAGAGGCGCCCGGCGCGGCTGCAAACGAAAAGAAAACGTCGCTGATTTGTCACCGGCGGTAAAGGTATTAACTTCCTCTCCCTCGACGGGAGAGGAATGAGGTGAGGGTGCCAAATTTATTATCCCTCACTGTGACTCTGTCCCGCAAGCGGAGAGAGAACACAGGGCTCGAACTTCGTTCGGATGAGCAAATGTTTGGTCGGATCAGAGTTAGATCTTCACTTCCTTCGGTATCGAGCCACCGCAGGGTTGACGCCGACCTTCTTTCCTTGCTGCCATAGGTAGAAACCTCGGCCATTCTTGATTCCGTAGAATCCGGCGGCGACGAGTTTACACAGCAGGTCCGCTGCCTTATAACCAGGACCCAATTCCCTCTCGAGGAGCTGGGCAATCGCGAGCGTCGTATCGAGACCTACATAGTCGAGGGTGGTGATAGGCCCCATCTTGTGACCGAGGCAGATTGTGGTCTTGTCCGCATCCTCGCAGCTCATAATGCCCTCCTCGACCACTTTTACCGCCTCGTTCAAGAAAGGCACGAACATCCGGTTGATCCCGAATCCGGCCTTGTCCTCGGCCAGGATCGGCTCTTTGCCGAGCTCACGACAGAACTCGAGCACGCTCTGGAATGTCTCCTCGGAGGTGAGAAAGCCCCGGATCAATTCGCAGCCGGGCTGAACCGGGACCGGATTCATGAAGTGCATCCCCATAAATTTCTCAGGCAACGGGTAAGAACTGGCGAGCCGCGTGATGGAAATGGAGGACGTATTGGAGACGAATAGCTTCCGAAAACCCATCTCCGCGAGAGACGAGATAAGAGTCCTTTTTGCCGCTTCCTCTTCCACAACCGCTTCGATAAGGATGTCGCAATCCAGCAGATCGTGCCGGTCCGTTGAAGCCTTGATACGGCCGACAATATTCGCCTCTTCCTCCGGCGCAATCCCCGTCTTGCCGTTT
>DASQUN010000438.1:0-5968 GCA_035641275.1 Candidatus Udaeobacter sp.
GCGTCGCTCAAAGAGCGCGCGCCGCGCGTTTATTTCGACGAAAAGCGGGACGCTTGGATGTTCGGCTCGCCGGAAGTGCAGCCCCAGGCCGTCGGCGCGTTGTTCATGGCCGGCGGGAAACCGGAGGAAGTGGAAAACTACCGAAGAGCGGGATTCTCCATTGCGCGTCCTGGTGGCTGGGATCCGATCGTGCGCATCAACGACATGAAAACCGACGGTGTCTCCGCCGAAGTGCTTTATCCGAGCCTTGGACTTGGTCTGTTCTGCATTTCCGACGCGAGGCTCCAAGAAGCCTTGTTCCGAGTTTATAACGACTGGATCATCGACTACTGCCAGAAAGTGCCGGACCGGCTCTACGGCATCGCGCTGATCTCCGTGTACAACATCGACAACGCCATTGCCGAGATGGAGCGCTGCAAAAAAGCGGGGATCGTCGGCACGATGATCTGGCAAGCCCCCGATCCCAAGCTTCCTTTCACTTCGGAGCACTACGAGCGCTTCTGGGCCGCCTCGCAGGATCTCGAACTGCCTGTCCATCTTCATATTCTCACCGGCTTCGGCGACAGCATGAACCGCCAGACAAGTCACGGGCTTCAACGCTATCGCATCGGCGTGCAGCAGCACCGCGAGATCGAAGACGCGCTGTTCGACATTATCTTCTCGGGTGTGCTGGAACGCTACCCAAGACTGAAAGTCGTTTCCGTGGAGAACGAAATCGGCTGGATGCCGTTCTGGCTCGGGCAGTGCGACAAGGGTTTCAAGCGCCACCGCCATCGTGAGAAGATCGGCATCGATAAATTACCGAGCGAGTATTTTTACCGGCAGGTTTATGCGACGTTTTTCAACGACCAGGTCGGCGGCAAATTGTTCTCTTGGTGGGGTTCAGACAACTGCATGTGGTCGAACGATTATCCGCATCAGAACTCGACCTGGCCCAATTCGCGGGACGTCATCGCTCGCGACATGGGCCATCTGGCAGCGGCCGATCGCGCGAAGCTGCTGAACACCAACGTGATAAAACTTTACAATTTGACGGTCCCGGCATCGGCGGCCAAGTTATCGGGCAACGGCGAAGCCGTGGCGACGCACGCCTGAGGACAGTCTTAGTTTAGAACACGGAGGAAAACCATTATGGAATTGCGTGAAGCAATAAAAGTTTTAGACTCCGACGCTCATGCGCGGGATCTCGATGAGGAGATCCGGCCGTACCTGGTCGAGCCCTACCGAAATCAAAAGGCCCCCTTTCTGCCACGGGAGATTTACGACCGCAATCTCGGCGGAACTTTAGGCCAGTCGGGCGCCAAACAGGAGGAGCGCCTGGCTGCCATGGACAAGCAGGAGATCGACACGGCGGTGCTGTATCCCACCAGCGGTCTCGGCATTGGACGGGCCCGGGAACCTAACTACAATGCGGCGCTTTGCCGAGCCTACAATGATTTCATATCCGATTACTGTAAGGCTTCGCGGCGCCTTAAAGCGGTCGCCAATCTGCCTGTTAATAATCCAGCGGAGGCTGCTAAAGAGCTCAATCGCGCCGTTACCAAACTCGGACTTTGCGGTGGGATGTTGGCGGCGCAGGCCCACAACCGCAATCTGGGCCATGCCGAATTTTATCCGCTCTACGAAGAGGCTCAGCGGCTGAAGACGCCCATCGCGGTTCATGCTTTCGGCGGTGATGAAGCGGGCAGCGAGATTTTCGATCAGTTCATCTGCCTGCACACGACCGGCCATCCGTTTCCGGTTCTACGCCAGCTTACAGCGATGGTTTTCGGCGGTATTCCGGAAAAATTTCCAAGCCTTAAGATCGGCTATTTAGAAATCGGCTGCGGCTGGATACCTTATTGGATGGAGCGGATGGACGAGGAATGGGAGAAGAGGGGCAAGGTTGAAGCTCCCCTATGCAAGAAGAAGCCGAGTGAGTATATCACCGGCGGGAACATCTATTACGGTTGCGAGCCGGAAGAGAAGATGATGGGTTATATCGTCAATGAAATCGGCTCAAAGACACTCATGTATGCATCCGATTACCCGCACTGGGACATGAGCTGGCCGGAATCGGCGGTGATCATTTGGCGGCGAGAGGATTTGTCTGTAGAAGCGAAGAAGGACATCCTCGAAGACAACGCCAAGCGTTTTTACAACTTGAACTGAGCGCGGTGAGCAAGGATACATTAAAAAGCACAATTCAGAAGTAATGGCGTAACAGCCGCTCGTAATTTATATTTGAGAGCGTCAGACCGGTCAAAAGGTCTCAGATACGAGGAGCGCGAAGATCGACAATCAGTAGGGCACGGCATGCCGTGCCCCGGTCTTACGGGTGGCGTGAGGCGGGCAAGCGCGACGAAGTAGATTAGCGTTTTTCACCGGTCTGTATAAGGAGCGCAGGATGATACAAACCAAAGGACTGACAGGCGCGCAAACGATGCTGCGAGTATTGGGTGAAATGGGCGTGGAGCGAATCTTCGCCTCGCCGGGATCAGAATGGTCACCGGTATGGGAGGCCCTCGCGGAGCCGGGAGTGGAAAGAATGCCGCTCTACATGAGCACGCGCCACGAGGAGGTTGCCGTGGGTATGGCGAGCGGCTACGCCAAATCCACGGGAAAGTTGCCTGCGGTCATGATTCACACAACTGTCGGGGCGCTGCACGCGACGATGGCGATGCGCGGCGCCCTGCACGAGCAAGTTCCTATGGTGGTTTTCACGGGCGAGTCCATTGGCTTCGGCGAAGACGATGGGCCAGATCCCGGCGGTCAATGGGCCAGCCATCTCGCGGATATGGGCGGGCCGGCGAAGCTGGTCGACCATACGGTTAAGTGGAGCTTTGGCGTCAACAATAAATCCATTCTACCGTCAACCATTCAACGCGCGTGTCGTATCGCAATGTCGGCGCCGAGGGGTCCGGTGTTTGTTTCGCTACCGATGGAGTTCCTCTTCGACACGATGACGAAAGACGTGCCGTCGGACCGCGGCGCCGCGCCTGGGCCTACCGCCGATCCAAAAGGAATTGAGGAGCTGGCGGACATGCTGGCCGGCGCCGGGAGTCCCCTCATCATCACGGAGGACTCCGGCCGCACGGCCAAATCAGTGGAATGTCTGATTGAAATTGCCGAACTCCTGGCGGCGACGGTTGTCGAAACCCGCAGCACGGGCTCGCTGAATTTTCCCCGCAATCATCCGCTTCACGGCGGCTATGCCCCGCGAGAATATTTGCCGAGCTCTGATGTGATTTTGCTTCTTTCGGTCATCGCTCCCTGGCATCCGGCCTCCTCAGTGCCCGCGGCTGGCGCTAAGGTCGCGGTGCTCGATGAAAATCCGTTGCGAGTCGAACTCCCGTATTGGGGTTACCAATCGGATTTATGTTTGACGGGTGAAATCGAAAGTTCGCTGGAACATCTGCTTGCGGCGCTCAAAAAGCGAGTTTCTAAGGGAGATGCCGAGCGCAACCGCCGCGCCGAGGAACTGCGGAACAAAAACGAGGCGAGGAGAAAACAATGGCGCCAGGAGGCAATGGCGTTGGCGGGCACGAAGCCGATGGATACTCGCTGGGTGGCGCACGAGATAAGCCAGGTGCTTCCCGCCGATGGCATAGTCGTGGAAGAGACCATCACTCATCGCTTGGCGATCCATCGATATTTCGATTCTCTTAAACCTGGATCCTTCTTCGCCGGCTGCATCGGCGGCTTGGGAACAGGTCTTTCGACTGCGCTCGGAGTAAAGGCTGCCAATCCGAAACGGCCCGTGGTCTGCCTTATCGGAGATGGATCCTTCAATTACGATCCCGTGCCGGCCGCGCTGGGAGCGGTTCAAGAGCATAACTTACCGATGCTGATCATTATGTTTAATAATCAGGGTTATCTATCGCAAAAATCGGGGATTCCAAAATATTATCCAGATGGCTGGGCGGTCAAAACCAACAATTTTTCCGGCCTTCACATCGTCCCTTGTCCCGAGTACGCAGCAATCGCCAAAGTCTTCGATGGCTATGGCGAGAAGGTTGAAGAGCCGGCTGAGGTGCGTAAGGCCGTGGAGCGCGGACTAAGGGCGGTCGCCAGCGGCCAACTGGCGCTCATCGATATTCGCCTAAAGCCAGTAGAACAGATCGTTGAACGCAGTGAAGGTTGATAATCGAGTGTTAAAGGCCGACAGACACTCACCGGCGTTTTCAAGTTTAGACGCCTGATAATGGTGAGGTGAGTTGTGCGAGCCTCCGCCATGTCTGGCAGAGTCGTAATCCATCGTTCACCCTTCGAAAGCCAAGGTGATTCAATTTGGTCGGTTGCCGGCCGTTCGTGATCCCTCGACGATCTCGGGACTGAAGCCGAGAAGAGAACTTTATGAAGACGAGTTTTCATGATCAGTTGGTCGCCGCCCGCGATAAGCGGCACAGTAAGAACCATCCGTTCTTCGACTTGTGGGTACAGGGCAAATTGACCAAGGAACAAACGGCGCTGTACTGCATACAGCATTATCATTACGTTGGCGAGTATCTGAACTGGATGGCCTATGAAGCCTCCCAGATTCCGCACCCTGACGTCAAAGCCTATCTGTTTCAGAATCTGGGGGATGAGGAAAATCCGCAGGATCGGCATCTGGATATGCTGAAAGATTACGTTGCCGCCAGCGGGCTCAATCGGGAGAGCGTGGAGAGCTCGGTCGTGCTGGCCGGCACCGAGGGACTGCAAAACTGGGGCTGGCGAGTGGTTTATCAAAAGCCCTGGCAGGCTGCCGTGGCGGGCATGTTTATTGGTCTGGAGTCACAATTCTTGGATATCTGTAAAAGGATCGTGCCGGCGCTGCACCGAAGCTATGGCTATGAGCCCGGCGCGAGAGAAATTCGCTTCTTCGAGGAACACATTCACGCAGACGAAATCCATGGGTCCAAAGGTTTTGCGATTGTCGAAAAGTATTGCAATACCCCTGAGCTGGAAGCGCTGGCAATCAATACGGTTGAAGAGGCCACCCTGCGCCGGTGGCGCTACATGAACAGCGTCTATTGGTACGCGCTTTACGGCAAGGAGGATGACACTCCGCCGTTACAAGCTTAAAACACCAGAAGATAATTCAGTAGCAGCATGCCGCTTGCACTTCGACGAGCTCTGTGCGAACGGATTGGCAACCGCCCATGGTGAGCTTGTCGAACCGGGACGGCGGCGCCAGATTTGACAAGTCACCGGCAAGTTTCCTCACAGGAAAGACTTGAGTATGAAGATTCGAATCGACGGCGGAGTCGTGGTGGGTTGGTCCGGTAGTGGTCATGAACTCGTTCCCGACGGGTGCGTGCTGATTGAGAGAGATCGGATCAAAGCGGTCGGAAAGGAGAAATCTCAGCCCGCCGACAAGACGATCAACGCCTCCGGAAAAATTGTTTGTCCTGGCTTTGTTAATTTGCACGTTCACTCCCAGCTCAATAGCGGTGATTACCTGCTTGCCGATGTGACAAAAAAGGATTACCTCGCGGCCAACTATTTCGTTTTTGGTGCTCCGGTGAAAGAAAAAATTCAACCGCCGCCGCCGGCTGCGGTGGCGATCGGGAGAAAGTATGCGCTGTATACGGCGCTTAGAAACGGCGCCACGACTGTATTGGACCCGGGCGGCGGTCCAGGGGATTTAGATGATTACGTGGCCATTGTCGGTCAGCTCGGTGGACGCGTCTTTTTTAGCCCGCCGTATCGCAGCACGGACATTTTCACCGACGCTCAAGGACGGCATTATTATGAAGAGCGAGCGAGAGGACAGAGGGCGTCCCGGACTGAAGCGAGCGGTTGAATTCATCAAAAACCATCGCGGCGCCCACAACGGCCGCGTCCAAGGCATTCTCAATCCGGGACAAGCGGAAACCTGCGAGCCTTCCTTGTTGAAGGAAACCGTCGCGGCCGCCGAAGAGCTGGACGTGCCGATCCACATTCACGCCGGGGGAAATCTCCGAGAGTTTCTCCACATCCTCAATCATTATCGTCAGCCGGTAGT
>DASQUN010000439.1:0-3021 GCA_035641275.1 Candidatus Udaeobacter sp.
GCGGGTGTTGCCGATCACATCCGCTTTCTGAACCAGGACCTTTTTGTGACAGACTTAAGTGAGGCAACGGTAGTCATGCTCTTCCTTTCGTCCGCGCTCAATCTAAAAGTGCGGCCAAAACTGCTGCGCGAGCTCAAACCCGGTGCCCGCATCGTCTCGCATTGGCATGACATGGGCGACTGGACGCCGCAAAAGACCGTGCGGGTTCAAAGCAGCGGTCGCGAGCGTTCCATCTACCTCTGGACCATCCCGGCGCGCTAACACGCGCAGCCTTTGCCAGCATCAAAGGAACGAGACCACGGTCGCGGGAAGTTTCCGCTCACGGTGCATGAGTCGGATCCCAGCATGTTCGGAGGTTTTCATTAAAGCGATCCAGAACCCGCATATCCTCTGCCGAAATTTCAAAGTCAAAGACGTCGGCATTTTCGAAGATGCGTCCACGATTGGCCGATTTGGGAATCACCACCAGTCCGTGTTGCAGCGCCCAACGGATCAGGATTTGCGCCGTCGACTTGGTTTCCGAACGACGGGACAGCGTATCCACGAGAGGCAATCGCAACCGGGGAACCGCCGGCTGCGCTCCCGCTCTCGAATATTTTTTGGCGACCGCGACGAGTTTCGGATCCGTCAGTTGCACCCCCGTGGTCAAGGGACTGTAGGCTTCGAGGACTATGCCCCTGCCGGCGCAGAAATCCAATAAATCCCTCTGATATAAATAGGGGTGAAACTCGACCTGGTTGACTGCGGGAACCGTCTTCGTCTCGGCAAGTAGCTCGGTCAAGTGCCTGATCGTGAAATTACTAACGCCGATCGAACGGGCCTTGCCCTCGGCCCGCAGCCCTTCCAGAGCACGCCAGCTTTGCCGCCGTTCCCGCACAGGGTAGTGGATCAGATAAAGATCAACATAATCCAGCTTAAGCTTGCGCAGACTCGAGTCCAGCGCTCGTGCGGGGTTTCCATGATCGGAATTCCACAATTTCGTCGTGATGAAAATCTTTTCCCGGGGAATGCCGCTCATTCTGATGGCGGCGCCCACACTCTCCTCGTTGCCATACATGACCGCAGTATCGATGTGCCGGTAGCCCGCTTCCAGCGCGGCAAGCACGGCTGCTTCACAGGTCGCGCCCGCACGAGTCTGCCATACGCCCAACCCGAGCTGAGGCATCAGGTGACCATCGTTGAGTGCTAATTTCGACTCGATCGTAAGTGCCATAAGGCGAATGCTCCAAAGAGACTTTTGAACTGCTGCTCAGGACGATTAGAGGTACAGGCTTACTTTACAACGCAAAGGGAACACCCACTAGGGAAACTAAAGGGACAAGCTCCTTTTTAACGTAGCGATCGTGACCGGCGCACTGATAGCGAGCAAACTGGAGCTCAGGTCTTGTTTCTTGACTACAGAAGAGTCGCTCTAGGGACAGAAAAGGGGACATTCTGAATTTCCGTTAACAAAATGATCGTCCGCCTACAGTAAAAAAGTTACCGACAAGAATTCGCGGTGATTAAAAAAACCAAATTGTCCCCTTTAGGACTTTAACGAGGAGGCAATGGCTTGTTGCCGTTAATTAATTTGAAGAGCTCGACGGTTTCCGGGTCACGTGGCACCGACCTGATGATCTCTTCTTGGGCTTCCGGCATTAGCGGGCTGGGATCGTCGCCGGCAAGCTTTGTGAACTCCTTACGGAACTCAGGGTCTTGAAAGGTTTTTTTCATTGCGTCACGCAAAATTTGCACTAGTTCTTTCGGCGTGCCTGGAGCAAGGAGGTAAGGCGTTCCCACGAGTCTGGTGGAGCGGGTCAACGTGAGAAACCGCCGCTCCCTGTCGGATTTCACAAGGCTGTCGATCTCTGGAATGTGGTCGAATTCCGGCTCTTTGTCTTCCCTGGGTATTTTCAAGATGGCCGTAAAATCGAACAAGCCCTTTTTTACCGCATCCGGATTACGCCGGATCACTTCAGCGGTATTGTTGCTGCGCGCGTCCAGCTCTGCGCGTGCCATGGCCAGATCAACTTCTATCGATGAGTAGCCCAAGACAAATCTGGGATCTTTGAGACCGAGTAGCCAGGCAAAAGTACGTCCGTAGGTATAAGTGGTGTGGCCAATGGATGTCGCGCCGATTCTCAACCCAGGATAGCCCTGCAGTTTTTCTATCGTGTTCAGCCCTAATTCTTTGCGCGTGAAAAAAGCGTAGTGAAACGCGCTGTCAGTGGAGCCGAGCCAATGGAATTTGTCGATGTCATACTGCACGCCGGACTCGCCCAGGACGGCGCTGGTCACAATGCCGCTACTGATGTGGGCGATTGTAAGACCGTCCGGGCGCGCCGTGCTGAAAAGATAGTTGGCTGCCTTGCGACCTCCGCCGCCCGGCATGAACTCGTTGATGATCGTGGGATTTCCCGGAATGTATTTCCTTAAAAACGGTATGACCGCTTTCGAACGAATATCTCCGGAGCCGCCCGGCTCGCGGCCCTGAATCAGCCTAATCGTCTTTCCTTGATAATACGGAGACTGCGCAAAAACATCGCTGTCAAATCCCAGCGCAAAAACAACGTCGAGAACCAAGATCGCGGCAAGCGTTTTATTGTGCATGTGAGCCTCCGGCGGAAACGGCCCCGTAATACAACCGTTAACCTAGACTGGAAATCCTAACCATGGGCGGAAGCTAGCCATTTTCGACTCGGTTAGTCAACGATCTAAGAGGGCGAAGCCTTTACCGATGTTCTCCACTGAGTCACGCTATGTCTCTGTGTTTTTAGCACTGCCAAGGTATAGAACTACGCAGCCTTAGCGGATCACTTTGGGTGGCGAAATCATCCGCGTGATGCTGTTCAAAGTTCAAGGTTCAAAGTCCCGCGTCGGTCCTACCTACGTTAAACCTTGAACTTCCCTTACAGATAGGTCCCACTCACTATGAACCAGCCAAACTGCCAAGGCGATCGCCGCCGACCGGCGATTATCTCGTCCCGCTATTTCGCGCGGAAGCGCTTCCGTCACCCATTGGCGGTGTGCTCGCTGAAAAGA
>DASQUN010000440.1:0-4515 GCA_035641275.1 Candidatus Udaeobacter sp.
GGCGCTGTGGCTTGAAAGCCGCTTTCTTCTCAGCATGATGGCGGCGGGCGTTTTGCTTTTCGATATTGTGTGGAATTTTATCTTCTTTCCCAGGTTGCTGCTTGGCGCCGGGCCGGAAGGGTTGGTGGATTACATGTTCGAGCCTGAGATTGCGCTTCCCATTCGGGCACTCTCCTTGTTTCATGTTGCGCTTCCCATTATTCAGCTCTGGTCTCTCAGCAAGATGGGCTACGATGTTCGGGCCTGGAAGTATCAGGCTCTCTTGGGCTGCATCGTTCTTCCGCTGACCTATGGCGTCAGCAGTCCTGAAAAGAACATCAATTGGGTGTTTGGCGTGACCGAGGTGCCGCAACAACGGCTGCCCGCTCCGGTGTACCTGGCTGCGCTAATGGTTATCTATCCGACTCTGGTTTGCTTCCCCACTCACTTAGTCCTGAAAAGGCTGTTTTCTAAGACACAGGAGGCAAGACTAGATAAGGAGAAAATCTCACGACCGCATGTGTGAGTTACGATATCAATAGCTTGTGCTCATACCCAAGTTCTCCGGGACCTAGCCTCGCATTGGCATGATTCGCTGTCCCGGGAGCCGGCTGTAGGAAATTTCCGGAGAGCTCTTGAACGAAAGAGAGTTATTCCACGACATCCCGATCGACGCGTCATGCCGCAAATACATTGCCAGCAGTTCGCTCGAGTCCGCACCATGATCTCATTGTCTTTGGCATACGTTATGCGTTCTGACGGTTTGCACGTCTTCAATTCGCATGGCGCACCGTCTTGCACGCGGTAAAGGCGGATTCTGGCAGCGCATCCACACATAAATCGAGCTAGCGGCACGGTGTGATCTCATGCGAGCGATTAGATAAAGACAGAGACAGAGAAGACAGAACCGGGAATGATAATCGACAATCCAAAATCGAAAATATGCCGACGTGGTTAAGCGGAGTGCTTGTCTTAGGAGAGATCTGTTGGTTGCTTTGGCTGGAGCGACGCCAGCCCTTGCGACGGGAGGTCGAATCCAAGTTGCGGCGCAATGCGCGCAACCTCGGCGTCGGTGCCGTGAGCGCGGTTGCGCTCCAGCTCTTGGAGCGGCCCGTTATCTCGCCTCTTGCCGCGCGACTCGCTCGGCATCGATGGGGAGTTCTGCGCCTGCTTCCGTTGCCGGTTTGGCTGGAAGTCTCTTTGGCGGTTCTATTGATGGATTACACGCTTTATGTATGGCACGTCCTCATGCATCGCTTGAACTGGCTTTGGCGTTTTCATCTCCCGCATCATGTTGATTTGGACCTCGATGCCTCCACGGCGCTGCGTTTTCATTTTAGCGAGCTTGTCATTTCCGTTGCCTGGCGCGCGGGACAAGTCACCTTGATCGGTGTATCGCCTTTATCGCTTTCCGTGTGGCAGACCCTGTTGCTCCTCTCTATCCTGTTCCATCATTCCAACGTGCGGCTTTCCATTGAAACGGAGCGATGGCTCAGCCGCTTCATTGTAACGCCGCGCTTGCATGGCATCCATCATTCGATCGTCCGACAGGAAACGGATTCAAACTGGTCGAGCGGGCTTACGGTTTGGGATTGGTTGCATGGAACCCTGAGGCTCAACGTGCCTCAGCAAGAGATCACGATCGGCGTTCCGGCCTATCGCGACGCGGATGAAGTGAGTTACGGGAAAATTATCTCTATGCCCTTCCGCAAGCAAAGGCCGACCTGGCAACTACCGGGGAATGGCGAGCCCGCGCGAGGCAGGTTGCCGACGAGCATCAATCGGTTGGTGGCATGAAGAGAAACTGGAGTACTGCAATCGTGGGTATGGATTCTCTTTTGCCCATCAATCGACCACTCCAGTACTCCAACTGGAAGGAGCTGTCTATGAAGCACAAATTTACCCGCAATGAAACGCTCGCGCCGCAGCAGCTACGCCATGAACTTCAACAGGAGGAAACCTCGGACTTGAGGCTACGCCGCGGGATTATCGGCTTGTCGGTGATCGGCATGGCCAGTATGACGGCGGTCACGCTGCTGCAGACAGGAATCCTCAAGCACCTTCCCGATCCACCTATCGGCAACTTCGATTCGGATCGTGTCAACTCGTCCGATACGGCTTATCGATTGGGCGTGCCGGACGGCGCGATTTCGCTGGCGACTCTCGCTGCGAATATCCCGATGGCGGCCTTCGGAGGCGCCGACCGCGTGACGAAAATGCCTTGGGTTCCGCTCATAGCCGCTGCAAAGGCAATCGTCGAGGCAGCAGCGGCAAGCTGGTACTTCTATCAAATGCCTGCAAAGGAAAAAGCCTGGTGCGGCTACTGTGTTGTAGGCGCCCTTGCGAATATTGGTATCGCGGCGCTGACCGTGCCGGAGGCGAAAAAGGCGCTGCAGATAATGAGAGGCGAAGAATGAGTGATGGCGTGCTGGAGTAATGGATGATGGGAAAAGACAAAAATCAATACTCCCCTACTCCGACTCACCATTGCCCGCTGATCTCCATCATCATCCCCGCGCGCAATGACGCCAAAGCGGTGGGACTCACCTTGGACTACCTGCAGCAGCTAAACGGCATCGCCGATGTCGAGATTCTCATAGGCGCGTCCGGTCGTGCGGAGGAAACCGAACGAGCGGTAGCGGGCCGCGCGCGGCTTCTTTGGCCGGGCGGATGCACTCGCTCGGCTCTCATGAACGCGGCGGCCGAAGCGGCGCGCGGCGAGATCCTATTTTTTCTCCACGCCGATTCTCTGCCTCCCCCGGAAGCGTTCGCGCAAATACAGCTTCAATGCAAAGACCCAAAAATCATTGGTGGAGCCTTCGAGCATCGATTCTACGAATCCCTATGGAGTCTGCGCACGATTAGCTGGATTAACCGCCGGCGCTACCGGATAACGCGCAACTACTACGGCGACCAGGGTATCTTTGTCCGCGCTAAGGTGTTTCGAGCTCTGGGCGGTTATCGTGAACTTTCTCTGATGGAGGATCTCGACCTGAGCCGGCGCTTGAAGGGCATGGGCCGGACCGCGTTGATTCGCCTGCCGCTTCTAACATCGGGACGCCGCTTTATTGACCGTGGTCCGTGGCGCACTTTTGCGTTTATTGTCTGGCTTCTCTTTCTCCACACGCTGCGTATCGACACGGAGCGATACGCGAAGCACTGGCAAGGTCCGCCGGATTGTGTGCCGGGCAGCCGGTGGCACCGGGCTTCATCGGGCGTTGGGCAATGAAAGCGTGGATGCGCGACGGCGCCGTCTTGGTCACGGGCGCCACCGGCTTTATCGGGCGGCATGTCGTAGCCGGTTTATTATCATCTGACCGGCCGGTCGTACTAGCGGCACGCCGCTCGGCCGGAGCCTCGGCTCGAGAACGAATTTCTAAAATATTCGGTACGCTGGCGGAACGGCTCGCGCGGATCGTCGAAATTGATCTTACAGATTGTAGCTCGCTTGAGGATGAATTCCGCTGTCGGCGCTCCGACATCGGGACGGTCATCTATTGCGCGGGAGAGACGTCTTTTTTCCCGGATTCGACAGCTGCGGCCCGCGCGGTGCAGATCGATGTTCCGCTGGCTCTTATCGATCTGCTTCAGGCCCGTGGTTTACGCTGCTGGGCGCACGTTTCAACCGCTTTTGTCTGCGGCGAGCGTTCGGGGGCGATTTATGAAGAAGAAGGCGATGTCGGACAGACATTTCACAATCCCTACGAAGGTATCAAGCTCGAATCGGAGCAACAGGTTGCGCAAGCGTGCCGAAGTTTAGGAGTCGAGTGCAAGATCTTTAGGCCGAGCATCGTCGTCGGCGCCGCGCCCGCTACCGAGGGCGGAAAGCCCTCCAATTTGTTTCTCGAATTTGTCCGGATTTTGACCTCTGTTGCGCGCCGAGCCGGGTCTCAAGCGATTCGAATTCAAGGGAAACCCGATAGCCGTTTCCAGATAGTTCCGGTCGAATATGTGGCAGCGGCGATTGCAGAAATTACCGACTGTCCCGCTGGTTCCGGCACATACCATCTGGTCGCCTCGAATCCTCCGACGCAAACGGAGTTTCTCGATATGCTAACGCGGCATCTAGGAGTGTGCGGCGCCCGAGTGATCGAAGAGACGGCAGTGTCTAATCCGTCACCTCTCGAGGCGAGATTAGCGAGAATGCTGGCGCCGTATCGAAAGTACCTCACTCAAGACGTTCTCTTCGACGATGCGTGCGCTCGCCAATGGCTGGATCGTTCCGGAATTTCAGCGCCAAGAATCGATACCGCCGAAATCGCCCGGCTGGTTCGTCTGGCCGCGCCGGATCAATCCGGTTGACTGGCGCCTCTTGGCTTATCACTCAGAGCCGATCGCTAGACACAGTGTTGTAGTTTTTTCCTCTGAGCATGAATAATCCGAGCTGGCGCGGTCGTTTCTCCAGCACGTCAAATAACTTATGCTTGCGATTTAGGCGTGTTTCAACGTTATTCGCTGAAACCACTCTTTGGGAGTCAATGCAGCATGATATGGGCAACGATTTCGAATCCGACGATGCCCAGGGTTGCCACGGAC
>DASQUN010000441.1:0-8007 GCA_035641275.1 Candidatus Udaeobacter sp.
TATTCGGCCTCGCGGTTTGGCGGTCTCTTGGCGACACCGGTCGTCGCGCTTAGTTCCTCGCACACGCCCCGCAATGCCGCTACATCCTCTACTTCGAACCCAAAATGGTACAATCCGGGCTTTAGCTGCGTTCCCTCCACCTTACGCTCAGGCTCGATAGGTATGATCGCTAGATTGATATGCCCGTCCGACAGATAGGTTGCGGTGCCGATTCCGTGGACGATCTTTAGTCCGAACGCTGTGGTGTAGAACTTGACCAGCTTCTCCACGTCTTCTGTGAGTATGGCAAGATGCCGAATGCGTGCCATTGCCGCCTCCTTTGCAGTTCCGTCAACCTAACCTAGAGCTTCGTCTCTGTGCCGCACGCTACTTACCGATGCGCTCGAAGAACGCATTTTCCAGATGCACATATCCGTGAATTCCAGGATCGTTTAACGAGCGTACAAAGAGATAATTTCCCTCTTTCTTCTCTACCCGCACCCAGCTCCGGGATGGAAGAGTCGTTACGACGGCGGCTTCCCGTCGTGGTTTATCGAGAAGAAGGCAATCCTTGGTGACTTCGAAGGTTCCTTGAAAAAACCGCTGTTCGTTCTTTACGCTGTCCTGTGAATCAAATGGGGCCACAACATCTTCTAGCGAACGGAGGTGCGCTTCGGAATGTCGTACCTCCGGTGCTTTTGGTTCAGCCGCCATCAGCCGACCGGCTACACGCATATCCGCCTGTGTTGGACGAGATTCTGTCACCGCGGGTTTCACCGGTTCACCTTGCCCTAAGGGCCGTGCGGCGTTCTCTTCTAAGTCTTGGTTCATAACCGGCGGTTTAACAGCTCCCGTTTGAAGATTGTTGCGACCAGTCCCCGCGGTTACGTCCGGAGCTGTATCTGGCACGGAATCTTCCACTGGCTGCTTCGCTTGGCCCCGATCCACCTTGGGACTCACCTCACGGTCATCTGCCAGAGCGTCATAGTCTTCCTTAAAAACCTCAGGTGTCAGCTTAGCTGGATTGAGCTGTTCCACAGGGTTATTAAAAAGATCTTGTCTCCCTGCGGGTATCCCGGAAACGTAATCTCTTCCTTGAGGATCATGGAGTAGCGCGCTAACGCCGGCTAGTATAACCAAGCCTAGCAAAAGACCGATTCCAACTCCGGTTCTGCTTCTATGCGCGTGACGTTCCGTGCGCTTTTCGCCCCTAGTCAACGCTCGCCGATGCGTCTCCTCCACCTTCACCTCGTCTCGATGCTCAGACCTGGCGGGGTTCGCCAAGTGAGCGGTCATTTCAATCGGACATGGCAGCGTGAGCTTAAGATCTCGCGCCACCTCTTCAATCATCTCCACCGAGACCTTGGTTTTCGAAACCGCATAAGCCATGAGCAGGGCATTGTCACAGATTACATTGATGAGCCGGGGGACTCCCGCCGAATAGAACGTAATCCGCTCGACGGCTGCTGGATCAAAAAGCTCGTTGCCGCCATAGTCCGCCGTCTTGAGCCTGAAGTCGATGTAACGACGGACTTCATCGCCTTTGAGCGGAGCGAGCCGGCAGCGGAGCGCCACTCGCTCTTTAAGTTGCCGTAATGCCGGCTGCTCGAGTCTTTGCTCCAGCTCGGGTTGACCCATCAGCACAATTTGGATGAGGTTGTCGTCGTCCGTTTGGGATAGCAGCCTGAGTTCTTCGAGCAAGCCACCGCTTAGCTCTTGGGCTTCATCGAGCAGCAGCGCGACGAGATGGCCCTTGTTGCGTTGCTGGATCAAATAGCTGTTGAGCTGCTCCATCAGCGCGACCTTGTCGTGCCTTGAAGGCATTACGCCCAAATCGTTTAAGCTGAACCGGAGCAATTCGGTGAAAGTGAGTTTGGGATTAAAGATAAAGGCGGTATGTATCCTAGACTCTACGCTCCGCATAAATAATTTGAGCACAGTGGTTTTTCCGGTTCCAACCTCGCCGGTGATGACAATAAAGCCTTTCCTCGCTTCGATGCCATAGCGCAGCGTCGCAAAAGCCTCCTGATAAACCGGATTGCTGTAAAAAACCCGCGGGTCCGGGGTGACGCGAAACGGCAGGTTCAAAAACCGGAAGTACTGTTCATACATAGTAACTGGTTTCGTTTTGTGGGGGACTAATTTGAGTGTACATCAAAAATGAGACGGTGAAAGGCCGGCTCCTTCAGCGAGGCGAACGTCGAGGTTGCTCCGCTTGCCAAAAACCTGCTCGCCCCCGAGGCGACGGGCATAATGTCCCATGAGGACGCCAAAAACTGAGCCAATAGCGCGGATTCCGCCGTTAACAAAGATGATCCAAGATTGCCGCAGAATGTTCAGGAACTCGGGCTCTGACTCAACCAGCCGAGAGCCAGCCTGCAATAGCTCTGTCTTTTTAATAAGTTAGCTTGGACGGCTCCGACCGAGTTTGTGGAACGCCGTTTGCTTCGCCTCATGCCAGGAGGCTTCATGAAGGCTAGGATATTTGGATTAGAGCGGAGAGCAAAAATGTCGAAGGAACCCATTGGTGCTGAACTACTCGATCCTGGGGACATAACGGAAACGGATTCCGAGCTCCTCGACGATCCTCTCTCCGCTGAAGAAATAGAGTACCCAAATCACCAGCGCCTGCCGATCGTGCGTACGCAAGCGAATCGCTTCATGAACGTCATCAACGAACTTAAATCCGTCAGCGATCGAGTATGTGACGCGGCAGATCGAGAGACCGACTGTGGCGAACAGACCGACCAAAACAAGAAGGCGGAACTCACAACTTTAAGGCTTCAACTGAAAGAGGAGTCGCTCAAGGCGCGTGGTTTGGCCTTGAGAGAGCTGGAGGAGGCCTGGAAGGCGAAGCTGCAGCAGAACGAAAACCAGCTTCGGAGAAGAGAAATCCAATTGGGCGTCCGCGAAGGCGCGCTGGCCCGCCTGACTGCCAAAGTTTACGCCGTGATTAGTCGTTTGAATCAAGCGGAATCTGAGTCGCAAAAGAAAGCGGAACGACTAGAAGCCGAGCTCACGGAAGTGAAATATCAGCTCAAAGCAAAAGATGAACGCCTTACAGCCAACGAACCTATCCTGGAAAAAATGCAGGGGGAGCTTAAGGAGAAGATCAAAGAGCTCGAACTTCGGTTGCAAGCTACTGAGGGGAAATTACAGAGCTGTGAGACAGAACTTAAGCAAAAGGAGACCTTAATCCAAGCAGCCGCCGCGAAGGAAGCGGAAATGGGCAAGCTGATAAAGAGCCTATCCTCGGAATGCGACAAGCTTAGCTCCGAACTCCATCAAAAGAGCATCGCCCAGCTAGAAAAGAAACAACGAAACCCGATCAGTGACGCCACCATTTTAAAAAAAGTTCTTGGCCGAATCCAGGAACAGCCGGTCTAGTACTCGCCCGACGTAAATTCGACGGACTTTTTATCAGTCAGAGCGCATAACGGTTCAGCCGGACTAACCGACGAACACGTTCCTCCCAACGGTCGCGGCTCGGCGACCGTCTTTTGTCTTGATCTCGCGGCACGGACATCAATCGCTCAGCGACAAATCTGGTTTACTCCAACGAACAAAAATCGGCTTAACTTTTTTGTCCAAGTGAGTAATTCTGTGCGTCCGATCTATCTCTAAGTAAACCGCCACCGTCCTGCAGCACAAATAATCGTTTGATTCCAGCTGTTTATTTGACCCTCTGAAAGTGAGCTTTTTGGCATACCAATTGCGGAAAAGCCAAAGCAGTGCTGAATTACACAACGAAAGACAAGAATGGAAAGAATTCCTATGAATGAATTTTTGTTATTCGCGGTCGTTATGGTCTATTTGGCAATCTCTTATTCCCCTATCTCAAGAGCAACGAACACCATTTGGCGAAAGCAAGGTGACAAGCGATCCCGCCATCGCGCTGCTGAAAAGTATGATAATTGACATTCCCGCTTCACCTGTAGCTCTTTTGGCTTGCGAGTCGATTCTTAGGCATCGCCGCGGTTCGTCGTTCCGGTTTCACTCCATAAAGCTGTCCGAATCGGCTAGCAGTCCCATCGTTTTGCGCGTCTATCAGCTCACTTTTTGCATTCGCGGAAGTACCGAACTCCCGCGCTAATTCAGAGTCACTGGGCACCCGTCTAATCCGTTCCAACAAATCCGACGGATTGGCTCTGCCCTCCAAAAAAAATCCATGCTTCAAAGCGGTTTTCATATTGTTCTCCTGACCCCACGAATCGGCTGTTGCGGTCATAATGGACCTGCCCCGGATGTCTCGATCACTTTCGGACAAAATCCGGGCTAGCTGCTGCCGGTTGTCATTTCTTGTAAAGAGCCGGATGAAGCCGCTCTGATCGATTTTCCTCACCACCAAAGGATCGATGATCAGATTGGGGTCGGTCTGTTTTGCTTGTGGGGACTGATAGGCGAGAATGTCCAACGCGATCTTGATCAACTCCACCGAAGGAACCGGCACATCTTCTCTATTGGACCTCGTGTGTTGATAGGTTCTCTTCCAGAACATCCTCACTCGCGGCCCACTCCCGTAGTCTTGCCTCTTAAGTCCTCGGGTCTCTTGATTTCGCTTCTGGAGTAGATGCCACCGCCGCTTGTAACGCTTCCAGCGCCTTACGTACCAATTTCCGCCGGAGCTCCTTTTCTTGCTCGGGCGATAGATTGGCATCGCCGACGACATGAACGATGCCGTTACCTAACACGATGCGGTTGGAGCCCACCATCTTCGCGATGGGGAGCGCCGAGGTAATTTGGACGGTGGGGATGCCGGCCTTTTCTAGCTCGGTGGTGATCGCAGCACCGCTGCGAGTGCTGGTCCCTCAGGTTGACGTGAGGATAACCGCGTCGATTCCTTCCCGCTTTGCTTTCTCGGCCATCTCTCGGCCCATGCGGCGTGTATTAGAAAGCGGATTGGCCAATCCGGACGTAGCGAGGAACTCATTGTGAAGTTTGCCAATCACCCCTTCGCGTTCCAACTCACGCAGGGCATCGAGAGGCACCAAGCGATCCGGATCCTGTCGAACAAATTGCGGATCATAGCCGCCGTGAGAGATTTCGTAATCGTCGCCTTTGAGATCGTTGCAGCCTTCAATGACATAGGAACCCCAGCGCGTCGCGGCTGATCCTTGAATCTTGTCAGGATTCCCTTTAGGCACAAGTCCGCCATCGGTAACCAACATCAACTTAGCCTTGGACAGATCGGCGATCGCGGGCGGCATCGCGACTGGAGCAAACGCGGTCGGCACCATCTCCGACTCGAACGGCTCCCCCTTAACTTTCGCGAGAAGCATGTCCACGAGTCGACGCGCTGCAGTCCGCTCTACGAACCGATCTCGAATCAGTCCGCGAGTCAGGTAGCCTTCTTCGCGCGGCAGTCCGATCTCTGTTCCGCTCAAAAGCTTCTTCGCCAAATCGGCCATCTTGACCAAAACGTCGCGCATCCTCGCGGCATTAGCACCCGAGTCAATAATGTACAGCATTTCTCGGAATAGATCCGCGCCCGGATTCTCATCGCTCATCCCGGTAATCACAGGAATGCTTAACTTCGACTGCACCGCGGAACAGAGTGCGCCAGCGGCCATCCCGTAGCGCCCGGCCTGGAAGCAGGGACCCGCAATGACAAGATCGGCTTCGGCATCGCGGATCTGCGCCAGGGCGGCGACGACCATCGCCTCCTGATTTTCGACTGCATAATTGTCGCCGCATACAAGCGTCAGCACGATTTTCGCATCCTCGTCCATGATCTGCTCGAAGAGCTTCCCTGGACCAATCGCCCCCTCGCGGACCTCCAGGGCCATGCCGGCCTTCTCTTCTCCTCCGAGGCCGGCGAAAAACTGATTCACGTAATGGACGATTCGCATATGCACTCCTCTAGATAGGGGCTCCGTAAATTACTTGAACGGCTTGAACTTTTTGAACCAGTCGAACCGGCGCCGCTTTATCTTCAATCGCTTAGGTCATTCAAAGGACACGGATATGTTTGGCACCGCTAGTACACCATCGCCCGCAATCGCGACGCTCCTTGCTGATTGGCCACACCGACAACGTTCATAGCTTCAATCTCCAGCGGTCCGGTCAACAGATCCTTCAATTCTTGTGACGCCGCTATCACCCGTTCGGCTCGCGGCGCTTTCCACCGGGTACTGTTGCCGCCGATGCAAACGATGGCGTTAACCTCCGGAAAATTGAATAACAACGCCGACTCGACGCGCCGGTCGCGCGCGAGATCGGTCACCTGCACTGCCGTCTTGATGCCCAGTGTCTCCAACAACCGCGCGGTTTCCGAGAGGTCGGTATGCGGCACGCCGCCGCCGAACTTCGTGAGCACCGCCGCATCGGCTCGCAGCACCGACTGAACCAGATTGGCGGCAAAACGGCAGTTGCGTTCGCGGTCGAAGTTATCGGCGGAGGCGATCGTGGCGACGGTGCCGACGAAGTTGAGTTCCGCCGCGTGGTGGCGCTGATAAAGCTCTGTGACGATCGGATGATTCTGGTAGAAATAGGTCTCCGCGCCGCCCAATGACGCATGGTAGGAGGGCAGCAGCGCTCCATCCAGCCACTCGTCTGGATGCAGTACGACGGGAAGCATGCCGTCCGTGTCCGCGCCGTAGAGGATTTGTTCGCCTTGCTCCGGCCGTCTTTGCCGCGAAAAGACCTGTCCCACGTAAGCGACCCGCGAAAGTCCTGCGCTACCCTCTATACCTGGTCCGACGGCCGCAAACGTCTGTGTCGATGCCGGCGGATAATTGAAAGCAGCGCGTGCAAGATAAACGGCCGTTTTTAAACCAGCCAAACGGTAGGCCTGGTGCTGCGCGTGGTGAGGCAATCCCGGCTGCGTGTGAGGGATGACGATCAAATGGTGGAGCCGACCATAGTGAGAACCAACGCCTGGCGCTCCACTCATTTCCAAGATATAACCGGTCGCACCGCGCGAGTCCCCGGGCGATTTTTCTCTCAGTACCGTTACCGCCGCGCCTTCGAGAACATGAGTCGTTCCCATCCCCGCTGTCTGCGGCGCACCCAAGACTCCGGGGAAATCAGGGCTCGATCCCGGCGCCTTGGCTCTCGGCTCGATGATGTCGAATACCGGCCCGGCTCGGCAGTTCTCACCGGCACGGACAATTTCAAAATCGACGCTCGCGCAAGACCGATCTTCAAGCAAAAAACGGCGCAGCGCGTCGGCATCCACACAGAGCGTCCCTTCATCAATCCGTGTCGGCGGGCTGAATCGTATTTCTGTTATCGCGTGCTTGGCCAGAGTCAGCTGCATGTAATTCGATTCAAGTCAGGTTCCTACGGCTGAGTCAAATCTAGTGCCGGATTGATGGTCTTGTCAATGCGATGAAGCGCCGTCCAATTTTCCAGAACTATCGATGCTACGCCCACGAATTATGCCTTGACAACGCGCAAGGCTCGGCATTACGCTTGAAAAAGAGGAAGCGCCCATGGCTCAGAACGGATTCAAGGTCTTCGATAGCGACATGCACATCATGGAGCCTGCCGACCTTTGGGAGCGCTATATTGCCCCGGCGTTTCGCTCGGTGGCGCCGCACGGCAGAACGTCTGAAAACGTCCGCGATTTGGGCATGATTTTCCCGAACATTCCACCCAGCGCCAAACGCACCGCCGGGACTCCGCATCGAGGTCACAACTTCGAGAAAAACCAAGAACTGTATCGAGACCACGCTCAACGAGGATGGTCACCCGAGGTCCAACTGGAAGCGATGGACACCGAAGGGATCGACGTCGCGGTGCTGTTTCCTACCTGCGGTTTGGGAATACTCACCTACCCCGATCAGGACCCGCGGTTTGCTGCGGCCCTCGCGCGCGCCTACAACGACTGGCTGCACGACTTCTGTCAAACCCAACCCAGCCGTCTTCTCGGAGCCGGCATGATTTCTATTTACGACATCAACGACGCCGTCGAAGAGACTCGTCGGGTGGTGGATGATTTCGGCTTTCGCTCGGTTTTTCTGCGCGCCAATATCGTTAATGGCAAGGCTTGGCATGACCTTTACTACGAGCCGCTCTGGAATACAC
>DASQUN010000442.1:0-3035 GCA_035641275.1 Candidatus Udaeobacter sp.
GGCAGCGGTGCCTTTGACGGCCCGTATTCGTTTAAGTCCCGATTTGAAGAAGGCCAATCGGCCACCAGCCCGGAAGAGTTGATCGGCGCAGCTCACGCCGGGTGCTTCACGATGGCGCTCACCGCGCAGCTTTCGCGCGCAGGCATCACGCCGACACGCATTCACACCGACGCGAAGGTCAAACTGGAAAAGATCGGCGAAGGATTTTCCATTACGGCGATCGAGCTGGAAACCGAGGCCGACATTCCGGGCGTTGACGAAGCGACGTTTCAAAAGTATGCAGGGGACGCCAAACAAAACTGTCCCGTGTCGAAGGCACTGGCCGGAACGAAGATTCACCTGAATGCAAAGCTGCTAAATTAAGCTCGAATTTCGCAGTGGGAGATGCAATCATCGGGGAGGAGCAAACGTTCCGTACCGAATGCCTCTTCCTTATCGGACGCCGTGAGCAGGAGTCGGCTATGGCAGTAGAGGACATCGAGGGACACACAAATGAAAACAAATCTTCATCCAACAATTCGTCAGGGTGTTTTTAAAGACGTCTCTTCTGATTTTTCTTTTCTTGGGACATCAATGATGGATTCAGAAGAGACCATCAAGTGGGAAGACGGCCAGACCTATCCGCTGATCAAGATTGAAATATCATCGGCGTCGCATCCGTTCTTTACGGGAAAACAGCAAGTTCTTGATACCGAAGGTCGCATCAGTCGGTTCAAGAAAAAATATGGAAACAAGTGACCATGCTGCAACTCTTTGATTCACTCACACTTCGTGACGTGACATTGCGGAATCGCATCGCCGTCTCCCCGATGTGCCAATATTCCAGTGAGAACGGCTTTGCCAACGACTGGCACTTCGTTCACCTCGGGGGCCGCGCGGTCGGTGGTGCGGGCCTGGTGTTCACAGAAGCGACAGCCGTTATTCGCGAAGGGCGGATCAGCCCGCAGGATCTAGGGATCTGGAGCGAGGACCACATTGAGCCGCTCACACGCATCACTCACTTTATCCGTGAGCAGGGTAGTGTGGCCGGAATCCAGCTCGCGCACGCAGGGCGCAAGGCGAGCACGTACCGGCCGTGGGATGGACGCGGGGCGATACCCGAAGCACAGGGCGGTTGGCACGAGGTGGTCGCTCCCAGTGCCCTGAGGTTCGCCGAAGGGTATCCTCTTCCAGAGGCCCTTACAGAGGATCAGATTCAGGGAGTGGTCGCGGCGTTTGCTGCGGCGGCGCGTCGCGCCTGCGACGCAGGATTTGCTGTCGTGGAGATTCATGCGGCTCATGGCTATTTGCTGCACGAGTTTCTCTCACCCTTCAGCAATCACCGGGAGGATCGATACGGCGGCTCATTCGAGAACCGAACTCGCTTGCTGCGCGAAGTGGCATCCGCAGTGCGGCGCGCATGGCCCGACCGCTTACCGCTATTTGTCCGGATCTCAGCGACGGATTGGGAAGCGGGTGGGTGGGATCTGGAGCAATCGGTGGAGCTGGCTCGTCAACTCAAATCGCTCGGAGTCGATCTGATCGATTGTTCATCTGGTGGCAACCTGGCACAGGCAAAAATTCCCGTCGGTCCGGGTTACCAGACGCCCTTTGCGGAGCGGATCCGACGCGAGGTTGCTATCCCAACCGGAGCGCTGGGTCTCATCACGTCGCCCGTGCAGGCGGATCATATTATCCGAACGGACCAAGCTGATCTGGTCCTGCTTGCCCGCGAATTTCTACGGGATCCCTATTGGCCGCTCCGTGCGGCGCGGGAACTCGGCCACGCCATACCTTGGCCCGTTCAATATCTGCGTGCGGCGCCGCACGGCACAGAGGCTCGTTCGCCGGTGGATCTCCAACGGTTCGAGCGCTGTTTCGCCGAGCACCATGCCGTCACCCCAGAGAGGCAGGGCACGGGCTCGTAAAAAAGAACCGCGCTGGGATTGGCAAAGGCAAAACGAGAGCAGTGCCTTCGTTGATCAGTTGAATTCGTTTTCGAATTTCGGATTCGAGTTTCGGCTTTCTGGCTATCTGGAGGAAAGCAATGGCGGATGTTTCGATTGAGCAAGAACTCTCGGAAGATATGATTGACGCGACCTTGGCGGACAGCTTTCCGGCGAGTGACGCACCGTCCTGGATATTAGGCCGTCAGAGACGGGTGCATTCGAGTCTGACTGAGAACCCGCCGGAAACAGAGGAAGCTCAAGCGACCGCTCTCGAGAAAAACATACCGAAATAAACGATCGGTCTCATGGATGAGTCAATCTCAGCGTCGGCAATTCGGTGTCGCGGCGCCGATAGATGACGGTGGCCCGCTCGGGCGGGTGAGTCGTGCGCGAAGAAGATCTTGGAGGGTGCTATGAAGCCCCAAACGCCGCGCATCAGCAATCTCGATTATCTAAGAAAAGCTTTGCGCGGCACACTCGCGCCAACGGATGAGTCGCCGTTCAATTTTCCTTTTCCGATTATGCAGACTCTCGGATTCAGGCTGGTTGAGGTCAGTGAAGCGTCGGCCTGCGTGGAAATGGAAGCCAAAACCGAGCTGCATGCCAATCCTATGGGAACGCTTCACGGTGGGGTGCTGTGCGACATTGCCGATGCCGCGATTGGTACGGCTCACCTTACAACTATTGCAGAAGGAGAGAGCTTCACGAGCATCGATTTGCAGATCAATTTCTTTCGACCCGTTTGGAACGAACGGCTTACCGCGGTCGCAAGGGCTGTTCACAGAGCAAGAACAGTAAGTCGCTATGTCTGCGACATCACGAGGCCGGATGACAAGTTAATCCCGCAAGTTATGACCACGGTCATGACGCTTCGCGGTGAATCGGCTCAAGGGGAGATGAGAGTCGAGAGTAGTGGAGGCAGGGACGGCCGTGAGCATTTCGCGGTCCTCTGGGCCCAGCATCGCCGGGCCGGCTTCATGTCTGAGTTAATCGCTTGACGCCTCATTTCAGACAGGACTTCCGTCAGTTCACATCGAATTCCGTAGTAAACAGTAAATTCATAACTGCCGAGCAAAACTTCCCGCGCGAAAGTCTAAAAAAACCCAG
>DASQUN010000443.1:0-3000 GCA_035641275.1 Candidatus Udaeobacter sp.
CCGAGGTCAGCAAGAAAAATCGGCAAAGCGCCCTCGTTTTGCGACATCGTCCGGCCTTCGTGATCCACGATGGCGACGCAATAATCCTGGACCTCATAGATCATCATGTTGTAGGCAGTCTTTTTGAGCACCGCCGACATCTCGTTGGCGGCCGCGCGCAAAGAGCAGCGGATAATTTCTATGGTAATGGGATCAACGGCCACGGCGCTCTCTCCTCTGTTGGGTCGTTCGATTCGCTCCTCGACGGGCCCGGGCCGAAAGCCCCACGAATGAATTCGTCAATTTTCATCACGTTGAAGCGCGGGCTCTATTTTCAATGGCCTGTTGCTTCTTGAACTTGCCTTTACTCCGGGTCATCTGAGCTTGGCTTGCGTTGATGTTCTGAGCAGCTAAGCGCGCCGCCCGATTCCAGATTCATCCACTCTGCTTCTCAAAAGGCTTCGCAAATCAGTTGGTCTTCGGCTCGTCCTTGCCGACATAGGACTGCCGGTAGGTTTGCAAGGTCTTGCCGCGGAGCTCGTAGAGAAACTGAATGACTCGCTCGTTGCTCATAAATTTCGATTCATCGTAATGATCGTAATGCACTATTTCCTCCAAAGGGCGGCGCACCCCTTCCGACGGCTCCACGGCCGGATAACCGATGGGAATAATAAGATATAACATCATCAAATCCGGCACGCCCAGGACTTTCTTAAACGGCTCTTGGATGTGAATGGTCACCCACTGCGTGCCGAGACCGAGCGATACCGCAGCTAGATGCATGAAAGTGCAAGTGTTGGCCAAACCGTCGGTAAGATGCGATTGATCCCGGCCAAAGGTATGCGCGCCTTGCACCGTTCCCCACTGCCGCCGCCCGTCTCCGATCACGACAATTAGCGCCGGCGCCTCAGACCAGCCGGCGCCGCGCCGCTGTCGCTCCACCGCTTTGTCCGCGGTCATCTGATACGCGGGATGTCTGAGCTCGAAGACGCGCTGCTGCTCCATCCAATAGATGAAATCCGCATTGACCTCTGTATAACAACGAAAAAGATCTTTCTTCACTTGCGGGTCCTTGACGACGATGTACTCCCATGGCTGAGAATTGGCGCCGGACATCGCCCAGCGTCCGGCTTCGAGGATTTTGTTAATGTAATCGTCGGGAATCGGATCTGGCTTGAGTTTCCGAATGCTGGACCTGCGCCTAATGATGTCGTAGAGAAGGTCGTAGCCTGGCGTTGATTCCACGGCCATGAGTGCTTACCTCCAGAGATAATTTGGAAATCATGTTTCTGCCGCCTGGCTTTTATAACTCGTCATTCCGTTGCAATTCAACATCGTCATTGTTACAGGGTTGATCATCGCATAAACATCCCAAAGAGTCGGAGCCTTATGAAAAGAACTTTGTTTGTCCTTTTGTTTTGCGGCCTCGCGATTTCGGCCCCGGCCGATGACCGTGTTCGCATCACCTATGCGAGCCGCTCGATCTCTTCGATCCTCGCATTCATCGCCGATGACAAGGGCTTCTTCAAAGAAGAAAGCTTAGAGCCTCAGCTTATCTTGACGCGCGGGACCACGGCGATGGCCGCGGCCGTCGCCGGCGACGTCGAAGCGATCCATATCATGGGCACTGCCATACGGGGAATCATTCAGGGCCTCCCATTAAAGGTGCTGGCGGTGAACCAAAAGGTGCCGCTGTTTTGGCTAGTCGCACGCCCGGAGCTAAAAACATTCAACGATCTCAGAGGCAAAACGATGGCGGTCACAACCATCGGGGGCAGTCAACAGCTCGCCGGGTTTCATATGCTGCGCAAGGGAGGGCTCGACCCAACAAAGGAGATCACCAGCATCGTCTCCGGTGACGTGCCGGCCCAACTACAAGCGCAGATCTCCGGGCCAGTCCATATAACCGTTCTCTCACCACCCACCGTTTTTGTCGCCCGCGACCGTTACAAGCTGAATTTACTGGCTGCCATCGGCGATGAATACGTCAATTTCATATCGGGACTCATCGTGTCGGATAAAGCGATGAAAGAGAGGTCCGGGATCATAAAGCGCGCGCTGCGGGCACTGGCAAAGGCGAACCGTTTTTTTCATGCCAACGAGACCGCGTCGGCGGAGATCCTGGCAAAACAGCTCAACGTGAGTCAATCCATCGCCATGGAAACCTATCGTTTCAGCCGTCCGTCGTTCACGCGAAACGGTATTCCGACCGATAAGGAAGTGGACGAGCATCTGAAGAGCGATGCGCAGTTCTTGCACCTCAAAGAGCCGTTGAAAAGTTCCGCGGTATTCGATTTCTCCCTGCTAAGAGAGGTCAACAGCGAGCTGGGAATAAAGTAACGATGACGCCGTCAGCGCACTCTAAAATCGATTATAATTCGACCGTCATTCCGGCCAAGCTGGCGATAGCAGCGCGAGCCGGATCTACCCCCCTCTTCGTCTCCCCCTTAGCAAAGGGGGAGATACAGTGGGGGTTCTGGATACCGGTTTTCCCGGGAATGACAGAATCGGGCACTCAACTTTGTAAACTTAAGTTCCAAGACACTAGCTTCTCACCAAAGTCTCGTTGGCCATTTTGCTTTCGCCAATAAGAGCTTCATGGACTTACGTCGATCACAAGATGGCCCAATTCGTTGACCTGCATTTTATCGTTCGGATAAAGCAAGATCGTGGCGCCGAGATCTTCGATCACTGCGGGCCCCTCAATTCGATCGCCCGGCTTGAGCCCGCTGCGCAAATAGATGGCAGACGCGATGGCTGGGTTGCCGCCATCAAAAATCACCGGCCGCTTGCCCCTTTCTCCCTTTTCATGGTCACTGAATGATGCGCCCAGGGAAAGGCGATTCTCCAATCGCCCAAGCGCGGAGAGACGTAGATTGACCATCATCACCGGCTCATTGGACGCCGAGTGGCCATAATGCTCTTGATGCAGCTGGTCGAATCGAGAACGAATAGCACCGAAATCACTGATGGCTCGGAGATTTTCTGTGATCGGAACCGGCAGTGTGTACTCCTGTCCGC
>DASQUN010000444.1:0-3980 GCA_035641275.1 Candidatus Udaeobacter sp.
GCTGTGGCGCAATCTCGCATCATCCAGCTTGGCCTGCAATGTGGCGATCTGCTTCGAGCTTTCGTCGAGCTCCTTACGCAGCTCGGTCAAGTCCTTCTCCAGGCCCTCGATCGTTTTTCGCTTCTCTTCCAACGCGTGCGCCTCCAGGCGCACATTCTGGTTCTTGGGATCGGGCCTCCAGACCATCATCCCTGCCAAGAGGCCTATAATGAGAGCACTCACCGATATAGCGATGACCCAGGTTTTCGTAGTCATATTTTCCCTTACGGTAAATTCTACAAGCGCATTGTAACCCTCTTCAAGCAGCCGGACAATTCAGCGCTGATAAACAGTGACCAAGCCGTCAGCCTGAAGATAGTGAGTAGGATCAACCGGCTGGCCGTTGAGGAGCACTTCAAAGTGAAGATGCGTACCCGTCGCATTTCCACTACGGCCCACCTCGGCGATACGATCACCACGCTCCACTCGATCGCCAATCCCTACCTTTATGTTGCTAACGTGAGCGTACAGTGTAGCAAGGCTATCACCGTGGTCGAGAAGCACCAGACGCCCATACTTGCCCCACGTTCCGGCGCGAACTACAGTGCCGGCAGCCGCAGCCCGGATTTCATCGCCTCCCTGTCCGTCGATGTCTATTCCCCCATGGCTCGACCGCTCGCCGCGGGGCCCGAACCTGCCAGTGATCCGGCCGCGCAGAGGCCAGGAGAGCGCTCTGACGACTGTTTCTTGGGGACGCGCGGGACCAGAAGACCTTGGAATGAAGATCAACGTGCCCGAGCGGAGTTTAGTAGGGTCGCCAATGCGATTCGCTTGCGTCAGCGTTTTCAATGGCACTTGGTAGGAGCGCGACACGGACGAGAGGGTCTCACCGGGCCTGAGTTTGTGATAAATCCCGTTTGGTTTGGGCAAAACATTTTCAGACCGCAAGGAGTAATCAGCGCTCGATTGATGTTCGGGCTCCCGACTAAGCATCTTCGGCTCCGCAGGGACGGTTTCTCTCTCGGGGACAGTATCGAAAACCGGTGAAAAGGATGTTAGAGCGCATGCTGAGAAAAAAATGGCTGATCCAAGACATACCGGCAGAAAAATGATTAGGGAGCGGGCGCCGAAAACTCTGGTTTCACTACTACCTGGTGAACGCCCACATCTGCGGTCCGAGCACGAACGCGACGTCCTGGTTGACGACACCGGTAGGGACATGAGCTCCTTTTTGTCCAAGGCTCTAGTGTTCGGAGGCGACAAACGCAGCCAGCGGCCCAACGTCAGCGGACCGATGATTTTGTATTCCCACATTGCCGTGGGTTTGCCCTCTGTCGAAATGGGAATCTCAGACTAGTGTTTTCGAGCGATCCGGAACGCAACAAGCGTGCCAGGTGCGAAAGACGGGAGGCGCTTGAATTTACATACGATTAATTATGGCGACGTACTCCACCACGGCTCGTTTTTACGCAGTTCCGGTAAATCTTACCAGTGTAGGGCGCTGAACCGCGCCGAGACCGCCGGACTCTAGCCCGGATTCATGCTCCGAGAAAAACTACGACACTGTGTCGATCAACGCATGAGCTTGGAGGCGAAGGCGAAAGGATGTTCAAGGTTCCATGTTCCAGGTTCGACGCTCAACTCATTGGAGCCTTGAGCATTGAACTTTAAACATTGAACTCTGGACATTGAGGCAAAGACCCATCGCCTGCGGCCGGAAGGCTTGCCCCGAGGTCCACTTTCGGTCCAAATGACGAAAACGAAGACCGACTTGGCCACTGAATTTCTCGGACAGCATACTAGCCCCGGATTATTGATGGACCGAGGAAAAACCCGTCACACAATGTAAACCGAGAGGCAAGCCCTTCCGGCCGCGGTCAATAGGCCTCTACCTTGTCGGCCGCCACCGATCCGCTCCAATGGTGGTGGCTCCCACGGTCCGGGCCTGAACGTAACCTCCACGTCCCCGTGCCCGCAGCCTCCCGGGCTCGCCTCTCGGTCTGGCTCGCAAGAAGGGAAAGCCGGGGCGATACGAAAGCCGGCGCACCGAAACGCACCCGTGTCAAAGAGCAGAGATGTTCGGATTAACCCCAGTGACCGGACGTTTGATAATCCAGGATACGCCTACTTGCCGGCCAGAAATGGTGAAAGAGATCGCAGCAGGTTTCGTGCGATTGGGGGAGAGGGCCACGGAGGTATTGCGCCGGCTCGAGGAACGGCCCGGCTTTCCCGGTGCGCAACAGCATGAATAATCCGGGCTAGTGACCTCGTCCCGAAGTTCGATTCCGGCTCGCGCTAGCTATCGCCAGCTTGGCCGGAATGACGTTTGAATTATTCAACGAACTTAAGAGACACCACACCAGGAGCGGGTGTGCTTACAGAGAAGCCGAGCGATAAAGTTTGGCGTTGCTCCCGGCGAGTCCCTGTCGATCCTTTTCAATTGCTCCGCGCTTTGTTTTGATTGCGCCGAAGCATTCAATTGAATCGTCGGCTAAAGTAAAATAATTTTCGGTCCAGGGCGCCGTGGTCACTTCGGGGTAAGTAAAGGTTGAAAGAATCTAAAATGGCAGGGCCTAAGACGCTTCGGCTAGAAGACGGGCGGTTGCTCGGTTATGCAATCTACGGCGATCCGGCGGGCCAGCCAGTTTTCTACTTCCACGGTTATCCCGGGTCGCGACTTGAGGCGCAACTTGCCGACGGGGTCGCCGCCCGAATGGGAATTCGCCTGATCGCTCTCGATCGGCCCGGCTTTGGGCTTTCGGATTTCAAGCCCCGTCGAACGATCTTTGAGTGGTCTGATGACGTGATCAAAGTAGCTGATGCCCTAGGGATCAGTCGCTTTGCCATCATAGGAGTTTCAGGAGGCGGACCGTACGCGGCAGCATGCGCGCTGAGGATTCCCCAGCGATTGACCGCGGTGGCCATCGTTTGTGGCCTGGGCCCTCTAGATACCGCAGGCGGGAGCGATCGGATGATTCGGAACAATCATTTGATTTTGTTTCTTGGCCGCCGCCTGCCATGGCTGGCAAGGCTATCCCTGCGGCGCGTGGCCTATCAGGTGCGACGCAATCCAGGGGCGATACTGGCGCGTCTGCTAGTCGCGCTACCTGATCCAGATAAGGCAGTACTCGCAAGGCCGGAGATAAAAAACACAATCAAAGACAATATCGTCGAAGCGTTCCGTGGCGGAAGCCGCGGTGCCGCATGCGAATTGCTCCTTTACACTCGCCCATGGGGGTTTCTGTTGGAAGACATTGCTACCCGAGTCAATCTTTGGCACGGCGACCAGGATGTGAGTGTGCCTCCGACCATGGGTCGATACCAAGCCCGCACCATTCCCAACTGCCGCGCTATCTTCTACCCTGGCGAAGGCCATTTCTCTTTAGTGATTAATCATATGGAGGAGATCCTAAGCGGTTTGCTTGACTGATGAAGGTCAAAGGTCTGCCGAGCCGCTTCTTTTCAGAACGGTTGACGACCGAGAATTCCTGGGAATAACTGCAGCGCTTCTAGGCTCTTCGCGGTTTCCGAGCTTACGCCCGGCGCAATGAGGTCATAACAGGCTTGGCTCAGTTGTTTGCGACCCTGAGAGTTATTTTGCAATTCAGAGGTTTCCATTCCGGGATGGATTTTGATCGAAACCTCAACGCGATGAGCGCCTAAGAGATCCCAGAGATGAGGTGCGAAAGACATGTTGCCGTACCAGTATATCCGGTCTCTATTTGCCGCTGACACAGGCTGCTGATCAACCAACCTATAGGTAAGGGTTATGGGCACAACGACTGCGCGGGCGATCAACGGGGCAGCGAAAAATGCAGACCGAAAAGGGAGCAATTTTTCTCCATTGGTAGAGGTGCCCTCGGGGAATAGTAGAACATTCGTTTTTTGTCTCAGCGTCTCGGAAATAATCTCGACGACCCGCAGGATATCTTTTTTGTCTTCCCGGTCAACAAAGATTGTTCCTAAAAGCGTTAACAACTGACCAATCACCGGCCATTGCT
>DASQUN010000445.1:0-7324 GCA_035641275.1 Candidatus Udaeobacter sp.
GAATGTGTTGGGACTAAAGTACAAGACGACCCGCCGCAATCCCGACGGCACTCCGCGCCAAACCTATGTGCTCGCCGGCGAGAATATTATCGGTCTCCACCTCCCGGGGGTGAAGGCAGAGGTCTCCAGCAGCTCCGCCCCGAGAATCGGTGTCAGCGTCTCTAAAGAACGGTTCGACCAGGTGCAACAAAGCTTATCATCAGCCAGCCATTCGTTCACTGGACCAATTGAGCATCCCCAACAATCTCCGCTGGCCTACTCAATTTACTTCGATGATCCGGACGGTAACCACCTGGAGTTTTGCGTCCGGCGGAAGGAGCCTTTTAACGAATGTATCAGCCACACCGTGTTCGAGACTCAAGATTTGAATAAGGCGATGACCTTCTACACTAAGGCTTTGGCGGCCGGCGTAGCGATCTCCTGTCGGCAGGAAATGATGATGCCGGTGCAGAATGGCCAGATGATCGGCTTAGTCGAGGTCGCGGAGCTTTCCGAGCGGAGCAAGAAGCACGGCCGCGGCTGCCACATGGCGATGGACGTCATGCACGAAGAGTTCGATGCGATGGTGACCCTCGTCGATCGGTACGGCGGCAGGAATCAAGGCGACAGCCGAGGCGATGACGGCCTTAGACCCGACGGCGAACGCAGCATTTATTTCTTCGACCCGGATAACAACCGTCTACAAATTACCGCCCATCCGCCAAATCATTCCGGGGAAATGCTTTCTGATGATGAAAAGTGGCGCCGAATTATTGCCAGCCGTAAAGCGCAAGGCCGCGGCTTGAGCCGGTGGGAGTCCGGCGGAAAAAAGGGGGTCTAGGGGCATCGCCTGCCAACAGTCGGGAATCGGATCCAAGCGCCTATTTGGCGCTGGTGACTACGGTGGTGCCAGGCAATGTCCCAGGTATGTTCCCGTGCGTTTCGATCGAACTGAACCCAGCCTTCTTCAACCACTCCGAATACTGCGAAAGCGTCCAGCATTCTCCTTCAGGCGTATGCGTTAATGTATAGACCGAGAAGCGCAAAGCGAAAGTCGGCTCGGTGCGATCTTCGTTAGGGACAAAGTCGTTCACGACAAAGCGTCCCCCGGGCTTGAGTGCGACGTAAGCCTTGGCGAATAACTCTTGATTTCCCCGCGGCGATTCGAAACGGCAAAAGTTGCTGGCGATAACCAAATCGTAATGATTTTCTTCGACCCTGGCGGAGTGATGTTCGCCGTCGATGAAACCAATTTTGCCTTCGAGGCCACGTTCGCGGTTGAATTTTTTCGCGATGGCGTTGACATTGGGCCAGTCTAGCTGCGTCACCTGGGCTGACGGATCACGCCAAAGAATCGTCATGCCGAAAATGCTCGAGCCCCCGGCGATGTCCAAAACCCGCAGTCCCTTACGTTCGGTTCCGATTTTCAGAATATCGCAGAGCGCCTGAGCCGCAGGCTCGGCGATAGGGATGATTCCGAGGACAAGCTTTTCCCATACCTGGAGCTCAGCGCCAGGATCCATCCGGCTGAAAGGCTTACCCGTTTTGAGGGTTTCTTTGAGATGGGCCATGCCGTCCCAAAGGGCGAGCGCCACATGGCGGAAATCGCCGATGTACGACCGCTTTCCCCGTACAAGGAAAGTGCCGCCCATCGGCGTGAGAAAATACCTTCCAGCGCTTTTCTGCACCACCGCCAAAGCCAACAGGCTATCGAGAACGATGCGGGTCGCCCGCGGATCGGTTCCGGCTTCACGCGCGATCTCTTCCGAAGTTCGAAAGCCTTTGTCAATAAGCGTGAAGAAGTCGTACTCAATGGCCGCATCGAGGATCTGGCTGTTGGCGAAATCCCCCAGGATACGCATCAGCGGCCGTGAGGATATTTCTTCTTGAGTCTCGGCGGGCTCAGACATAGTTACCGGCTGTAGAGTCCCTCTTTATTAATGTACTGATAGACGCCTTCAAAAAACCAGGCGAAATAGGCAGTGCCCATGCGCAAGCAATACTCCAGGCTAAAACCGGGGCGAGTATCGGCCCGTCCCTCCTCGAGCATTTTCTTCAACACCATCCAATCCAGAGCCGCATGGGCCATCACGCCATCGGCATGCTCTTCAAGATCGGCTTCGGCATGGATTCGGAAATAAACGATCTTGTCCTCCGGTAGGTTGTAAGCCTTTCGCAGCGCGCCCCCAAAGAATTTCGCCCAGTGACCGACGGCTTCTTCGACGCAGAACGAAGCCCACCATTCAACCATCGTGCCTTCATAAAGCACGCCGCGATAGTATTCTAGAAAAGCACGGCATTCCGGCAACATCTCATATTCAATCATTTCGTCATTGGTAAGGCCAAAGTTTCTCCCCTGCTCGAGCACGATTTGGATGTGGCCGGGCGGTGTGGGATGGATCATCTCGTCCGCCACGTGATTGGCGAAGTGTTTCTGAAGTTCCGGATGGCGTTTGAAGAATGGCAGGTGGCGCTGATAGGCAACACCATGAAAGTTGTTGATCTCGGCCACGAAACCGTACCAATTTTGCCAAAATACCTTAATCGCGTCCATCGGCAAGGTCCCTTTTGCCATTTCAACATGGAACCGTCCTTTGAAGAGCCAGCGATCCGCCAGTTGGAGCAGATACTTCTTTAAGTCTGCGACCACCGCATCTGCCTCCTGCGGTGAGAGTCTCTTGCCGGAGTAATCTTTTCCTTTTGACACGGTCATTCCTTTCCTATTCAAAATTTCTCGGAGAGTCGTTAATCCTGTGATAAACCTGGACTCCGATCACCGTTCAGTAGAGCGCGCCGGGGTTCAAAATGTTGTTAGGATCCACGAGCTGCTTGATCTCCTTCACCAGGTCATAAAGACTGGTGAGCCGCTGATAGGGGTAGGGTCCTTTCGTGCTGAGCGTTGGCGCGGTCCAGACAACGCCACGCTGGTTGCTGAATTCTTGCACCCTTCCCATCCATTTCCTCACTTTGCCGACGTCGTCTTCATCGTAAGGATTGTAAAAAACAAAATATTCCTCCTTGATTCCCAAATCGCGGGTCACATAGCTATCGTGCTGTGGCGAATGCTCGGCGTCCCACAAGCCACATTCTTTTTTGGCTGCCTCATCAAGATCATACATCTCTTGCAAAAACGTCAGAGGATACATCTTGGAAGTCACAGCGAACATGCCGCTATGGCGAATCACGGAGCCACACCAGCCGTCGGGCCCCATAATATGGTAGTCCGGCCAGCCGCGCAGCCCATGCTCCTGCGCCTTTGCGCCCATGGCCTTCTCCGCGATCTCTTTCACCTCTACTCCACCCGCCTCGTGATAGATTCGCCGCATCCGCTTTTCTTTAAACGCGATCTCTTCCTCATCGCGGGCGATAATCACCGTCTTCAGAAAAAACCAGGCATCGTCAGGAATGCTCGTCTTATCATAGAGTCCTTCTTCCATTGGCCAGTGGTACTGCCACCGATCGGTGAAGTGGATGTCATAGACCACCTCGCCTTTGACCAGCTGAATAAGCGCATCCTGCACTCGGTCGATCTGCTCGCGCCGGAAGGTGTAGCAGTAATCATGCAGCCATTCTCGCCGCCCCTCGATGGCACGAAGGCATACTTTGGTAATGATCCCCATCGAACCCGCGGCAAGCGTGAAGAGTCCCAATAGATCCGGCAAATGAATCCACTTTTGAAAAGGACCGAACGTCGTTCCCTGGTTAGCCAAAGCGCCGAGTCGGAGGGTCTCCCCGTTAGCGAGAATAACTTCCAAGCCGAGCACCATGTCGGCGATCCAGCCGTAACGGGTCATGCCGTAACCGATGCCTCCTTTATTGACCATCGCACCGATGACGACCGCTGGACCATAGGTTCCGAAGTTCGGCAGCATCAGACCCTGTTGCCGCAAGCCGTGATGAATAGCGTAGACGCTCGCGCCCCCTTCCGCGATAATGTATTGGAGTGTCGGGTTGATCTCGAGGATTTTGTCCATGCCGAGCATGTCTAAAAGTATCCCGCCTTTGAGCGGCGAGCTGATCCCCATTCCGACGCCCCCCTTGGCCACGATGGGAATCTTATGCTCATTGGCAAACTTTAAGATCTTCGCGACGGAATGATGGCCAAGAGCGTCCGACTCGACCCGCACGATGACATCGGGCAGCGCTCGATAGGCGCCGTAGGCAAGGGTGTGTTGATAATTGATCTTGTCGATGGGATTCGTCGAGACCAAGCGAGCGCCGACGATCTTCTTCAGCTCGGCAACGATTTCATCGAGCGTGAGCATTGGACTTGATACTCAAAGCAAATCGGAGCACGAAAATTGAAGAATGCAAACTGACGGAAAGCTAAGCGACAGGTCAACCAAGGATAATTTTAGACTTTGCATTTTGCAATTTTCATTTTGCATTTCTTCTAGAGTTGGAGATGACTTCCACCCGTGACCAGGATATGGCTCCCGGTGAGCATGCTGGCTTCGTCGCCCGCCAGGAACGCAACGACCCCGGCAATGTCCTCCGGATAGAGATGTTTCTTGAGCGGTCGGGTTTGCCGGACTCGCTCTCTGTACTCTTCAGGCATAATCATCGAAGCGTCGGTTAGCGTGAAAGCCGGCGTCACGACATTGACCGCGATTCCCAAAGGACCTAATTCGATGGCCATCGTATCGGCCATTGACTCCAGCGCGGATTTAGCGGCAGCATACGCCCCCATTCGCGCCAATGGCTGCTGCGCTAGTCTTGTGCTGACGACAATGATCCGGCCCGATTTTCTTTCAGCCATGCCCGGCAGGCAAGCCGTCACACAATTATGGAATGCGGAAAGCTCATGCTCGATGGCCTGATGAAACTTGGCCCATGACAGCTCATGAAGCTGCCCGACCTGAAAAGGAAAGTAAGCATTATTGACGAGGATATCGATGCTCGAGAACTTCTCTCGTGCGGCCTGAACCATCGCTTCGACCTGATCTTTTAGCGTGACATCCGCCTGAAAGATCATACCGCCTCCACCGCCCGCCTCCACGTCCTGAAGCAATTTCTGCGCGGCTTCTCGGTTTTGATGATAATTAATGACGACTGAGGCGCCCGCCTGCGCCAACCGCTTTGCGGCAGCCGCACCGATACCGCGGCTCGCCCCGGTGACGAGACCGGTTCTCCCCTGGAGCGGCTGGGGTTTTCGTTGCTCCGTCATCGACTCGTGATCAATGGCTAGATGGCGACGGCGTCCTCGGCCGCTCCCTTTTCATATTTTGCAGCGTTCCCCTTAAAGGAGAGGAACTTCATCTTGATGTAAGGCGAGCTGTAGCCGTTTAGAATTCGTTCAACGCGCCCGGGCTTGCTGTAGAACGACTGGAACGCCCAGCCCGTCAACTCTCCCAGCTGATGGCGGGTGAGATGCTTGGTCGGCATGACGCAATGCTCGAGATCATAAAGACCTAGATTGCTGACCTCAATGACATTATCTTTCACTGCTTTTTTATAGATGGGAGAGCCGGGAATTGGATTGAGCAACTGAATCATGACGATATCCGGATCGATCTCGTCCACGGCCTTGGCTCGTTGCCGGATCTTGGCTTCGTCATCTTCCCAGAAGCCGTTGAGGTAAGTGGCGATGGTCGAAATATCATTTTTACGTAGGAATCGAATCAGCTCCTTCAACTCCTTAACGCCCACTTTCATCGGCCCTTTGCGCGCCTCCGCGATCTCTTCGTCCGTGCCGCCGTCAATACCGATCAGCACCTGATAGAGACCGACTTTGCGCAGCCTAGGAATCAAGTCGGCATCCCGGATTAGGTTCTGCGCCCGGCTTAGGCAGAACCAGCTGATATCCAGCTTTCGTTTCTCAAGCTCATCCACCAAATCCACCATCTTTTGCCGGTCGGAAGCGAAATCGTCATCCATGAACGTGAGGGCTTTGACGCCGTATTGTTTGTTCAGCAGCTCCATCTCGTCCGCGACTTTCTTGCCACCGCGGGTCCGGTGCGAAGTAAAATCGCGCGGATTTCTGGGATCAACGAGCCACCATTCGTAACAAAAGTGGCAGGCCCCTTCGCAACCCCGAGACGTCACGGTCTCGTTATAATGCGGTATGACGGAGTAGCCATAATATCGATCCATGGGAAAAAGATCGTAGGCCGGCATCGGAAGCTCATCGAGATTCTGAATCAACGCTCGCGGTGGATTTAAGACAATCTCCTTTCCCTTACGGTAGGTGAGTCCCTGGATCTCGCCGAAACTTGGCGATGGCTTCTTGAGTTCCTCGAGTAATTCGCACAGCGTATACTCGTTATCGCCGAATACGCCCACCACGGCAAAATCGAGCTGAGGATTTTCGGCCATGATTTGTTGCGGCACGGCCGTATACATCAATCCCCCGCCGACGGTGACCGTCGCGGGAAGAACTTCCTTGATACTTTGCATGGCCGCGTGGAAACGGTTGAGCTGCGCCGCACCGCCGGCCGCGGGAATCATGCTACCGAAGAACGCGACGTCCGGTCGTCTTCGGCGCATCTCGTCAAGCATTTGTCCGTCATCCAAACCGAGTGCACGGCAGTCGAGGACCGCGACCTCCGCGGCGTTTTTCTGGCGTACGAACGCGGCCACCTGCGAATGCAGCGAGTTGACAGCGAGGTGACGCTCACCCCACGGCGCCCAGTTTCCCATGGGTGGCGTGACAAAGAGGAGCTTCATTTTGTTCTCCGCAATAAATATGGATTCTTTAAACTTAAAATATTTAATACCTAAACGATTGTCAAGGTTGGCAGTTACCGAATTGGCTTGAATCGGCTCGGAATTCTGCTTAGAGTTAAGATTAGAAACGGCTTACAAGTCAGTATTGACAACGTTAAGCCCTTTTGTTACAGGTTCGCGAGGCTGAGAAACCGGGATATCTCTAACCTTAGGAGGATAAATCTATGGCTGATCAGACCGCTCAGCAAGAAGGTCTATTAGACGTCAGAGTAGCGGAGGCGTCAAATCTCTACAAGTTTTATCTCAACCAGGAAAAGAAAATTCTAGGCACGACCGCCGTGGTGGTTTTCTTGACGGTTTGGGAATTGGTCGGCAATACTCTCCAGCTCATCAATCCTATGTTTATGAGCGCCCCCTCGCTGGTTTTCAAGGCGGCCGTCCAGCTGTTTGCCTCCGGGGAAATTTGGAACGATCTCAGAGTGAGCGGCCTCGAATTCTTTTGGGGCTACATCCTCTCAGTGATCGTTGCCATTCCCTTCGGCATTATGGTGGGGTGGTACAAGCGGGCGAGTTACGTGTTCGATCCGTTTATCAATGCTATGAATGCGACTCCGCGCGTGGCTCTCCTACCCCTGGTCATTATCTGGCTCGGCATTGGCATTCTCTCCAAAGTCGGTAT
>DASQUN010000446.1:0-7229 GCA_035641275.1 Candidatus Udaeobacter sp.
GGAACTCGGGCTGGATAACTTGGAGAAGCTTAAAGCCAAGCCTGGGATCAGGATCGGGGGTCAGACCGTTGGCCATGTTTCCTATGTCGCAGGGCGGCTTTTCGCCTACTTCTTGGACATGAAGGAACCGAAGTTTATCGTGGGTTACAGCGCCCCCGAGGTGGACGTAGCCCTGCTGAATGGCGAGCTCGATGCTAGAGCCAATGCGGCCGTATCGGTTTTGCGCCGCAATCCGGAGTGGCTAGACAAAGGACTGATGAACTTTCACGCCATCATGGAGATCCCGAAAGGGGACAAACATCCCCGCCTCGGTCACCTTCCGGAGGTAGAAAGCTTCGCCAAGACCGAAAGGGAAAAAAAGGTTCTTGCCGTTTGGCGTGCTTTCCGAGGCGTCGGCTCCCCTTACATCTTGCCGCCGGGAACACCCAAAGACAGGGTTGAGCTTCTCGCAGAGGCGATGCGCAGGGCCTTTAAAGATCCAGAGTTCCCTAAATACTTCAAGAAATTGGTAGACGACGATCCTTCACCACTGGGGGCAGTAGAATTGGCCCGGCTGATTCGGGAGATGCCGCGGGACCCCGAGGTTTTAGAGCTGGTAAAAAAGTTTTCCGGGGCGGGGCCGCTTCCTCCGCGATAGAAAGAAGATAGTGTTATGGGGAATTTTTTAATGGCTCTCAATTTAAGTGCTCTTCTCATCATGGGCGTCCCAATCGCCCATGCCCAGACCTCCTTCTATGAGGGCAAAACCATCACTGTCGTTGCAGGCACTGAGCCAGGCGGAACCTTGGACATGAGAACAAAGTCACTGACACACTTCCTTAGGAAACACATCCCGGGCAAGCCTACGATTGTCACGGAATACATGCCCGGCGCAGGGGGACGAAAGGCCGCCAACTATCTTTACAGGGTGGCCCGTCCGGATGGTCTCACCATCGGATCGCCGGTGGGCGGATTTTTGATGTTGGCCGTGTTAAAAGAGCCGGGTGTCGAATACGACATCAACCGATTCATCTACCTCGGGGCGCCCGATGGCGTCGCCCACTATGTCTTTCATAGCAGAAAGGAGGCTGGGCTAAGCAGTGTGGAAAAACTTCGAGCTGCTAGCGGAATAAGAATCGGCGCTCAGGCTGTTGGTCATACCATCTATGTGGTTGGCAGGCTGTTCGCTTACATTTTGGGCCTTAAAGATCCAAAATTCGTCACCGGCTATTCTGGCCCTGAGATCGATCTCGCTTTGCAACGCGGCGAAGTCGATGCCAGGCCAAACCTTGCGGAGACGCTTGTGCGTCGGACTCCTGAATTCGTCGAGAAGGGACTCATGGATTTTCACGCCATTCTAGAGGCGCCATTAGGAAAGAAGCATGCCCGTTTTTCCTATCTTCCTGAACTCGGCAGCTTTGCTCGCTCTGAAAGAATCAGAGGTGCGCTCGAAATGTTTCGTACCTCGCGCACTACCGGTGGGCCCTATATCTTACCGCCAGGTACACCCAAAGAGCGCGCCGATATTCTCAGGGAGGCGGTGCGCAAGACTTTTAACGATCCCGGTTACCAAACGGAGTACAAAAAGCTCGTCGGCGATGATCTCGCACCCGTGGCAGGCGAAGAGATTGAAAAGGCCATCAAGGCGCTTAGACCGGATCTCGAGACGATCGAGCTCTACAAGAAGATCGTGGGCGCTGGACCTCTCCCCGCACAATAGGAGGGAAAATCGATATGGAGATCTCGCTGTTCGATGCGGCGCTAAAGGGTTTCCTGAATCTACTTCATCTCAAGGTCTTCCTGGCCATGATGATTGGCGTCAGCATCGGCACGTTCACCGCCGTGGCACCTCAAGGATTGGGGATGCCGCTGGTCTACGCGATCTTGTTGCCCGTGGTTATCAAGTGGGAGCCCGTAACCGGGATCGCTCTCTTGATCGGCGCAAGCTCAGTGAGCGCCATTTGCGCCGCCTATCTGCCGATTCTTTTCGGCATCCCCGGAGGCTCAGGCTCGCAGGCCACCGTGCTCGACGGCTACCCGATGGGCAAGCGCGGCGAGGGGCGGCGCGCTCTAGGGGCTTCCTTCATGGCCGGCGGCATGGGCTGTTTAATCGGAACTTTGACTCTCGCTTTGGCCATACCCGCGGCGCGGCCTTTGATTTACCTGATGGGCTCGCCGGAACTTTTCGTCGTCATGCTCTGGGGTCTGAGCATGGTCGCCGTTCTGGCCGGAAGGCGCCCAGTCAAGGGACTCATCGCTGCGGCCTTTGGTCTACTGATCGCAACCGTCGGCCAACAGGCGCAAAGCGGTGTCATGCGCTTCGTTTTTGACCAGCCCTATCTCCTGGACGGTGTTTCCATAAGCATTATTGCGCTGGCCCTGTTCGGCATTCCTTCAGCGCTCGATCTGGCTTTGACCAAACTCGGGGTCGAGCAACAGCCGGTACCGCTCAAGGGAAGCCTGCTCGACGGGGTCAAGGATACCTTGCGCAACTGGTGGCTGGTGGTGCGCTGTAGTTTTGTCGGCGTATGGGTAGGAATTGTACCGGGGCTCGGCTCGCAGGTGGTGGATTGGCTTGCCTACGGGCATGCGGCCCAAACCAGCAAGAACCCGGGGAACTTTGGCAAGGGTGACGTGCGTGGAGTTATCGCTCCTGAGAGCGCCAACGACGCGAAAGACGGAGGCGACCTCGTGACGACTTTGCTACTCGGATTTCCGCAGGGCGTGGTGACCGCGCTTTTTATCGTCGCGTTGCTCGCGTGGGGATATCTTCCGGGTCCGGAGATGGTGAAAAAGAACCCAGATTTAATCTATAGCGTGGTTTGGCTTCAAGGGATTTCGGGAATTATGGGGACGTTGATCGGGTTCTTTTTGGCCGCACAGCTCGCCAAGCTCGCCGAGGTGCGCTACACGTTCATGGTTCCCATCATGTTCATATTCATCCTCATGGGCGCCTTCAGCGTCAACCGCGATCCCATCGACCTTTTGGTAGTCGTCGCCTTTGGCATCCTGGGCTATTTCATGAGGCGTTTTGGTTACCCCCGACCGGCGATGATTCTCGGCCTCGTCTTGGGCGACCTGATGGAGAAATACCTCTATCGGTCGGTGGCAAGCTACGGGTTTAGTTGGCTCGCACGGCCGGCCGTCATCGCGCTGCTGGTTCTGGCCGTGGCCTCTTTTGTTCTCACGCTGCGCGGCAGGCTCAGGGGCAGAGAGGAGCCTCCATCCTCTGCTTCTTTAACTGGAGCGATGGTGAGGGCTCAAGATGAGAGCTAATTTTACACTTTTCTTCCTTGCGGTTTTTGTGGCTGCCGCCTGGGTCGGTTGGGAGTGGCCCGACATCGCTAAGATTATGCCGGTCTACGTGGCAGCCATCCCCGGGCTTTTCCTCGTCTTGCTCCAACTTTTCCGGGAGGCAACGCAATGGGAGGGGCGTCAGAGAGGCGCAGGCGGAGGCACCGAGATGGATGAGGTCTACGATGTGAAGTTGGATAAGAAGATCGAGCTCCAGCGCACGCTGACATTTTTCGCTTGGCTGATCGGTGGCGCGCTCGGCATCTGGCTCTTGGGCATCGTCATCGCTTTACCGTTGCTCATCTTTCTTTACACGCTGATCGAGGGCAAAGAACGCTGGATACCCGCGCTGATCATGACGGCCTGCACCTATTTGCTTATCTGGGGACTCTTCGAACACATGCTGGAAAGTCGGTGGCCGCCGGGACTTCTTTTCAGCTAGTCAATATTCCGACACCCATACAAACGTATTATTCAGGAGTTCATTCGTATGTGGACATCTGACATCTATTCGACCGAGGCCGAGCCCTTCCGAGCGCGGTCAATGGGTCTGTGGCTTGTAGCGCGCCGCCCCGTCCTCTCCAAGGTTGGCTATTCCAATAGCCCCGACCTGAACAGCAACGTTCGTGTGCCGGCGCTCTCCATGGCTCGGCCTCGGTCGCTGCGTGGCACCTTACTTACGAACTCCTTCGTAAGTGTGGCCATCCCTCCGGCTGTATTCTTGCGTCTGTAGGAAGATCAGTCTGTGCCTCTGGCACTATGGTTGCGGTATGAGGCTGCCGAGTCCTGAGCGCGGGCAAATGGAGGCAACCTGTGGAATTCGACGGCCACCAAAAAATGTCCTAGACAGGAAGCAACGAACAGGGGTAAACAGCCGAGAGGCATAGTCGCGAAGCCGGAACCGGAACCGTGGATAGGATTCTGAAAGGCGCCAAGCCGGCAGATCTTCCGGTAGAGTAGCCCGACGGAGTTCGAGTTCGTCATCAATCTAAAGACCGCAAAGCAGATCGGCGTAACGATTCCGCCCAACGTGCTGGCGAGAGCGGACAGGGTCATAAAGTAATTTCGGACTGTCGATGCTTCGACTTTGCTCAGCACAGGTTTTCGATTGAGGAAGAAGGGCATGATGAACGATCTTGGGTGCAATGGCTGGATTCTTTTCTCAACAATTGGAAATCGAAAACCTGTCCCTTCGACATAGTCAGGGCAGACTCTGAGTCAAGCCGAAGGCGAGGGGGGGCCAATACCACCGGCTCGATTCGAACTGGAGTTCCGCAGGCTAAACTCGATTTTCCAATTTCAATCTTATCGACCGAGCGGACGTTGGGCAGTGCGTGGGAGGGCTCGCCATAACCCTAGAACAACAAACTAGGGGTCAATAACAGTGCCGCCGTGCATGACCAGTGGAGCAGGATGGGCGGAATAACGCTTTCCGAACGCTCTCGCGCCATCCCCAGCGCGATCCCGAACATGACGGCCGCCGGGAGACTGACGAACCAGTGGATCATTTGGAGTTGGCCACTTGTGAAGCTCAAGAGCGAGAGAAACATCAGAGCATACAGAGCGCCTGAGATGAAAGCAGGCCAGGAGACGAACCACGGCCCGCCGCTCTTTTGGATCGGGAGCCGCCAAGCGAGATCTCCAAGAATAAGGCCTCGAAAGAGGATTTCGACTGTCACTGGCAGAAGCAGGAGAGAAGAAGCGGTGAGCTCGTTTGGGTTGTGTAGCCCTTGGTGGCTTCCGGAAATCCAGATCCCACCGGCTGCCGCTCCTATCAACGCGGCGGGGAGCACGATTAGCCAATCAAGCCCCGCGGGTGATCGCCAACCATAAAGCCCCGGTGCTTGACGCGCTTTCACCAAGAAGAGAACACCCAAGATCACGGAAAGGATTACAGCGGACGGAAGTAATTCTTCTCCCGCTCTATTCTGAAGGGGAATATCGAGGAAGATCACGGCCAGTGGCAATATCGCAGCCACGCCGAGCAACACCCCTCGGCCGATTCCGCAGAAGATATCCACAAGGGTCGGTCGCCGAAAAGCCTGCCGAACCATTTCGGTTATCTGAACGGGCGTCAGCCGCGTCCCAGTGCCGCGCGGAGAACCGCCGATTTCCACTGAGCCGCCCCATCGGTTGCGGGAGCCGCCGCCGACTGCCGGGTCCATCAGATTCAGGCGTTGATATGCTTGGTCGAGCGTTGCTGGAAGCATCTGGTTTACCTGGCGTAGGGTGTAGGTGGAGGGCTCGTTTTGAAGTATCAAGATTCCCAACCGCTCACCGTGGAACTTTCGAAGCTGCTGTTCCAGTTCATAGATGCCCGCAGCCGAACGACAGGCCACGGCAACGGACCCGTTTGCAATCTCGACTCGTGCCAGCTCCTCGACTTGGTGGAGCCCGTCAAAATGCTTCGGGGAATAGATGAGTCCGTCAATGGCCTGGAGCCGCTCGGCGATGTATTCCAGAAGATCGACCTTGGACCACATTCCCTCACTCTTGAGCGCCAACTCCCGATCTTGAAGTAGTTTCAGAGTTGCACTGGTTGTATGAAACAGGTCAGGCGGCAGGGCCGCCATGTCCTGCAGGTCAAGACCGTGGGTATCGATAGCGCCTTCGAGACGCAAAAGGGGCATGAGCCTGGCACGAACTTCGGCGTCGTCCTTGATGCGGAAGTGATTCAAGAGGGACCAGAGTGCAAAAACTGTATCGAGGTCGGCATCGTTCGCGAAAACCGTCCAGTCCCGCTTGCGCAGGTCGACCACCTTGCGAACCAGCACCATGGCCTGTTCGCAGGTAGCGAGCGTAAACGGGCGAATGCATCCCTCGTGATGGTCGAGGTTGTAGACTTCTTTTTGAACTTCCACGAACGGCCCGCCCTGTGCTGCGCCGTCGAGGAAAATCGCTCCAGCGTAGTTACGGGCCTGCGCGGCAGTGAACACAAACCCACGCTTCGCACGGACGGTAATTGTCGGTGCTTCGACGCATGTCAGCGTCCTGCCTTTGACATCGTCTCTAATTCGATACCGATTGGGAACCGCTGATTTCGTAGTCCTTTCCGGTGCCGATCCGTTTTGAGAGTAAAGAATTCCAAGCTCCCATTGATGGACTATGCTGGCTGATTGTGGCTCAACCGCTTCGGCCATAGAATTATTTGCTAGCTCTTTAAGAGCAGCATGCGAGCTTCTCATATGACGGAGCACTCGTAGCGTGGGACCGATCATGGTTCCCTTGCCGATAATCATTTTCGGTTGTCCGAGTCTCCAGCGGACTCGTTAAAAAAATGCCCAGATGATTAGTTTGTCTTGGCATGCTGCTCAGGCCCGAAGAATAGCTGGAGCAATCGCCGTGCCTTTAAAGTACTCCGGCCGGCAGGAGCCGACTAAACTGCACACATAGCGTCACGACATGACAGCGATGCCCCTGGCAGGCGCAATGAGTAGTGCGTCAATGGTACGAAAATGTCCTTTGGGAGATGGCTGATAACCATTACGCATAGGCCATCCGCTATACGCGAATTGCAAGTCAAGCGCCGATATTGAGGTGAAGCATTTTTGCGTCGGGTCGATCAAAGTAACTACGTTTACTCTTGCCGCCGTAGTTCGTGCTCATGCCACATTGTTGAATTCTGAAGTCATTCCGGTATGTTTTTGGCTCCATACTCCCTGCCAGAGCCGGCATGTGAGTTGCCTTTTGGTTTCCTTGACACCTTCTGACAGCGGTGCAATAAGCAGAACGCTTCGACGTTGTTGCTCAAAAGACCGCAACATCGACCACAGTGCTGAGGACTGACCAACGGGGACTTGGTTGTGGCGGCGCGGAAACTCAGCCTCTTTCTCAGGCGGCAAAGCAGATCCGCTTAATGATTCCGCCCAACTTGCTGGCGCGGGCGGATAAGGTGATCAAGTGAGCGGAAAGGCGAGAGGGAACGCTCGTGCGCGTGATTCGAGATCGTGCTAGTT
>DASQUN010000447.1:0-4333 GCA_035641275.1 Candidatus Udaeobacter sp.
AAGTTCCCTCCGGTTTCTTTCCGACGACACCACGAACACCGCCGTTTTCAAGAATCAACGCCAACCCCTCCGCACGGTTTAGATAGCGGCCGTTGAATCGTTCAAAACGCGCTTTGAGCTTCGTGAGCACTCGCCGGCCCACGTCCTTCTTGTACACGGGGGCCAAGGAGATTTCGCTCTCTGGCTCCAGCCAGATTCTGCCGGGTGCGGGTTCGGCAACGGTAACGCCGCAGTTTGCAAGCCAATCCACGGCTCTGCCGCAATTATCAGCCCACGCTCTCGCGAGATCAGGGCGCGCAATACCTTCCGACATGACGAAGCGGTATAACTCGGAAGGATCGGATCGAGGACTCATCCCTCCCGCGCGAAAGCTTCCCGAGGTCATGAGGATATTACCGTCTCCCAGCGCGCCATCGCTTTTGTCGATCAATAGGACCGTGGCGCCCGTCTCTGCGGCGCGAACGGCGGCGCTGAATCCCGCGATTCCGGCGCCGACAACGATGACGTCACAAGTGAGATCAGTCATAATCGACTAAAAGGCGTTACACCACATCGCGATCTTCACGCGCGACCAGTTTTTCGCCTCGCCCTCCGGGAGAGGCCGCCGCATGCGGCGGGTGAGGGAAACATGACTGGCGCAGCCTCATCCTAACCTTCTCCCAGAGAGAGAAGGAACGATTCGCAAGATGCTCAAGGGATCTTGTAGCCCAGTTCCTTGGCCACCTCGATCGCCAATCGATCGTCGGCGACATCTGCGAAGGCGATCTTTCGGTCGGTGAAGCGGCCTTGCGTTTGTAGAGACCTGATCAGATTCTCGATGCCGGAGCGATTGGGAATCCCCGTCGGGCTTAGGGTCGTCAAGAACGCATCATACGTATCTGACGCAGCTTCCTTGTCCATCTTCAAAAGACGCACGATCAAATCGACCGTCTTCGCCTTCGACTTTTTTATCTCGTCTTTGGCGGACTGCAGGGAGTGGATGACTTTCTTGACCTCCGCAGGCTTGGACTGAATCGTTTTCACCATGGCCGTCAACCCTCCGCCCGGCATTTCCACCATGGACCCAACATCGACCAATTTGTTAAAGCCTTTCTTGTAAGCGGTAAACGTCACGGGCGGGGAGACGAGCGCGCCGTCAACAAATCCTGATTCCAGCGAGTAGAGCAGTTGCGTCTGCTGTCCAGGTATCGCCACCATCACATAATCCTTTGCACTAACGCCGGACTTTTCCAGCGCGATCACCAAAGCGACATGATTTGTGCCGCCTACCCCTCCCGAAATGGCTATCTTTTTACCCTTCAACTCTTCTAAGGTTTTGAGCTGGGGCCGTGCCATGAGCCAGTACGAGATTCTATCCGATGAAAACCAGATCGCTCTCGAAAACAGGCCGGTCAAGGTGGCGCTGACCGACGCAGGCCCGACCCCGGCGATATAATCGATATCACCCTGAGCCAAAGCCGCAGGCGCGAGGGAAGCAGCCATAACAATAATCTCCACATCCATTCCGTTAGCGGCAAAAATACCCCAGTCCCGCGCCGCCAAAAGCGGCAAGGCCGTTATGGTCAAGCCGGCGTTGGATATCCTGACCTTCGATCGCCGCTCCTGAGCGTTCGCGCTGAATGTCAACGCGCCAATAAGTCCAAGCGAAATGATCATTTGTATGGCCGCCGATCCCAGTCGCGTTCTCCGCACCATAGATTTTCCTCTACACCCTCCGTTCTTGATTCCGTGCTTGATTTACGGAATCTTGTATCCCATCTCTTTGGCCACTTCAGTCGCGAGGCGATCATCCGCGATATCGGCGAAAGAAACCTTGCGATCGACAAACCGGCCCTGAGATTGGACGGCCCTAACTAAGGTTTCCATGCCCGTGCGGCTGGGAATTCCGGTTGGGCTTAAAGTGGTCAAAAACTGGTCGTAGGTTTCGGCGGCCGCTTCTTTGTCCATTTTTAGAATCCGCACGATCAGATCGACGGTCTTCGCCTTCGATTTCCGTATCTCGTCCTTGGCAACTTGGAGCGAACGAATCACACGCTTGGTCTCCGCGGGCCGCTCTTGAATCGTTTTCACCAGAGCGGTCATGCCGCCGCCGGGCATGTCCACCATCGAACCGACGTCCAACAGTTTGTTGAACCCTTTCTTCTGTGCGCCAAAAGTGACGGGCGGAGATAGCAGCGCTGCATCGACGTAGCCCGATTCCAATGAATAGAGTTGCTGAATTTGTTGGCCCGGTATCGAGACTAACACGTATTCTTTTGGATTGGCTCCGATCTTTTCCAATGCCAGATTGAAAGCTACATGGATGGTGCCGCCCAATCCGGTGATGGCAATCTTCTTTGACCTTAAGCTGTCGAGGGTTTTGAATTGCGGTTTTGCCATGAGCCAGTAAGAGATACGGTCGGAGGAAAACCAAATGGCTCGCGTGGCAAAGCCGCTCAAAGTTGCGTTGACCGACGCGGGGCCGACACCGGCCTGATAGTCGATATCCCCCTGGGTCAAAGCCGCCGGCACTATCGAGGATTGCATGAGAATCACTTCCATATCCAAACCATTAGCCGTGAAAATTCTCCACTCTTTCGCGGCCAAAAGGGGCAATGCGGTGATGGTGAACGCCGCGTTGGAGATTCTGGTTTTTCCACGCCGCTCTTGGCTAAAGCCCGACCTTGGCAAAGACAAGATAAGTCCGATAAGAGTCGCCATTGTTAGCAGTGAGAGACAGGTTGGTTGGAAGCTCATCCTCATGGTCTTTGCTCCTTGAGCGCTGCGTCTTCGGAGTCTTAGTTTTATGAGAAAGTCGCTTGGTCTTTGCTTGTATGCCAAAAAGTTTTCCAGTGCAATTCTGCGGAATGTTCATAGGCCAGGCGAACAACCAGAGATCCAAGCCTTTCGATATGAGCGGCTCTGCTTGACTCGCAGCGACTGTCAAAGTATCTAAGCTCGGGGGATAACGATGAAATTTGGAGTGCTATTTTGACCTCACTGTGTGAAGATAGCCGACCACCCTTCGACGGTGCTCGGGGCGATCGGCTAAGTATGAAACGCCATATGCCTTGACCGTTCGTGCTGAGCCGGGTCGAAGCATGAACAAGCGTTTTCACAGAGTCTGGCTTTGGGAGTGTCAGAGCCGGATTGGCTGAGGTCGAGCAGCTTAAAAGAAAGAGGGCTCAACCGATCACGGAACGGAGGCGTGAACCGATGAACAAAAAGCTTGACCTGCCGGGGGAACATTGGGACCGCTTATTCGCGCCGAGTTCTTGCCTTGTTATGATTACCACCATCAGTCGCGAAGGACGGATCAACGCGGCTTCGTTTGGTACTTGCACACGAGTCTGCCACGACCCGGTTTACATCGCTTTTACGGTAGGAGCGACCAAGGACACCTACAAAAATGTTTTGGATACCCAGGAGTTTGTTGTCAACGTGCCCTCGTTCGACAAGGAAATTCTCGAGAAAGTGAGAGTCGTAGGGCTTGAATTTCCTCCCGAGGTGAATGAACTCGAGAAAGCCGGACTCACATCGATCCCGTCGAAGGTTGTACACGCGCCTCGCATAGCCGAGTGCCGGAGTCATTTCGAATGCCGGGTTGAGTGGACGAAGCAATGGCTGCATCGCCTGATGGTCGTGGGGAGAGTCGTGGCCGCATCCGTCGACGAAGGATACGTCGACGACAACGGTTACATTGTGTGGGACAAATTGAGGCCAGCGCATTACTGCGGGCACGAATACAAGACCAGGTTTGTAGCGGCTTACCAGACCATGGATGTCGATATGATCTATAACGGACCCGTTGCGCCGAGAAACTAGGAAAAAACCCGACAAGCGATGAACTCGCGCGAAGGCGTAAAGGACGCCACGGATATAAACCCGAAATTCGAATGTCGAAACAAATCCAAATGCTCAAAAGTACAAAATTCCAAACAAGCTCGTTTCGGATTTCCAGCTTCGGATTTTGGATTTTGTTTGCGGCGTCTTGGCGCGATGAAAACGATGAACGGGATAGATGCAATGTCTCTACTGGTTCCGGTGGGGAAATCAGTATGTATTGTGAAATCTTGAAGAGGTGGCCAGAGTGAACCAGACTGCAGGTCGGCGAACGTCAGAGGAGTTTTCGGCTGATCCGGTGACTTTGGAAGTGATCCGTCACGGTATTATTTCCATTTGCGACCAGATCGATGCCAACATGACCCGCACGGCTTTCAGCCCCTATATCTACGAGTATAAGGATTACGCCGTAGGATTCGTCGGTATCGATGGGCAGTTGCTGGCGCAGAGCACCGGCGGCATGCCGGTTTTCGTTGCCGATTCAGTCGGCATGGCGGTGCGCGATGGATTG
>DASQUN010000448.1:0-4693 GCA_035641275.1 Candidatus Udaeobacter sp.
ATAGGGGCTAGCTTCTGGGCTTGGCAACGGGACCCGGTGTTTGCCCAACAAAATCTTGTCTTCAGTTTGGATAATCTCACCCAAGGCAAGGTCTGGACTCTTGTGGTGGCACTCTTTATCCATGGCAACCTCTTGCATCTATTCGGGAACGTCCTCTTTTTATTCGTCTTTGGAGGCACACTCGAGGGGGTCGTTGGCTCGGCGAAGTACATGATGGTTTTCTTTACCGGCGGATTCACCGGCTTTATCCTGAGCCTGCTCTTTTTGCCGCGTGAAACAGGGATGCTGGGAGCCTCAGCCGCAATCTTCACCGTCGCGGCTTGTGTAATGCTGGTGAGACCGCTTAAGTTCTCCTGGCTTCTCCTCGCACCACAAGGACTCGTCGCCATCGTGTACTTTCTCTATAATATCTTCGTGGCCTCTAATCCGAGCTTGGTTCCGGGTTACGATCCCGGCGTGGCGTACATCGCTCACATCATCGGCTTCCTTGCTGGGCTTCCTTTCGGAATCGCCTTGAGTAATCAATGGAAAAGAAATCTTTTGATTACGTTGTTGCTCTTCGGAATTTATTTGGCAATCCTAACGGCAATCGAGAGGTCCTTCTCCGTTAGCTAACCCGGATGATCTATTTGTGACAGCGATCAAGGGAGAAGAGGAACTGACGTTTCAAATCGGCGAGCGCACGGTCCAGGCGACGGCGCGAACTTTTGCTTTCGCGCCCCGCGGCCTCATCCACAAGTTTTCCAATCCCGTGTCAAAGCCAGCCAAAGCCCTGGTCATCGTATCTCGAGCAGGATTCGAGAAAGCTCTCGAAGAGATGGCGGCGCTCGCACCGGGCGGAAATGAGCCACCGGATATGGAAAATCTGCTGGCCATCGCCAAAAGGTATGGTGTCAAGATCGTCGGCGCGCCTACAGGAGGAGTTGAATGATGCGTACGGCGAATTCGATACCTTCGTCTTGCGCACTGATGGTCTTTTCTCTCGTGCTTTTCGGCCATGCCCACGCCGCCGGCCCTCTTCTCATCGCCTACGGCGGCCATAACGAAACGATGGCTCCGCAGTGGGTCGGCATTGAAAAGGGATTGTTCAAAAAGCATGGATTGGATCCAAGGGCGCTGCAAACCCGCAGTGGACCGATCATGATGGCTACGCTCGCTTCGGGCGGGGCCCCTTTGGTTTGGGCGGCCCCCAGCAGCGCCCTTAGCGCAACGATTGGCGGCATGAACCTTGGTTGTTTCGCCGTTGGCAGCAACAAGATGCCGCGGGAATTGATCGTCAGGAAGGGAATTGAATCGTTTGAGGACCTGCGTGGAAAGACCTTCGGCGTGCAGAGCATCGGCGGCGGTTTCTGGTTATCGACCATGGTGGCTCTCGACGGTCTCGGTCTCGACCCGGAGAAATATAAGCTCAATATGCGAGTCATCGGTGACACCACCACCGTGACTCAGGCGCTGATCTCGGGAAATGTCGATGCGGCCGTCATTCCCTACAGTTTCGCCGATATGGCGAAGCGAGCCGGAGCCTACTCCCTGGCGGATCTCGGGAGCATGAAAATCACCTATCAGGCGACGGCATTTTGCTACCGAAAGGATTCCGGCGCCATCTCGCTCGAGACTACGGTCGGTTTGACCAAAGGGTTAGTCGAAGCGCTGCTCTACATTCACGACCCGAGTCACAAACACGAGGTCATGGGAGTTCTCAAGAGGAATCTTCGGTTGAGCAAGGATGAAGACGTTGAAGCTTCTTATAGAGTCTCTCGTCAGCAGATGCCGACCCTGGATGTTGCGCCGAACCTCGATGTCTGGAGACTCATTCGGCGCATTGTCTCGCGGGTGAATCCCAAAGTCCAAGAAATTGACCTAGAGCAGATACTCGCGAACCGCGCCGTGCGCAACCTCGAAGAAAGCGGCTTCTTGCCACAAATGAGAAAAAAGTTTGGCCAACCGTCTTAGTTAACGTTGCGTGGCGGAAAAGCAAAGCCTCGAAAGCTTCATGCTTTTCGTGCGCCCCATCGACTCCGCATTCGGCGTGCCACATCGTAGGTCTATTCGCCTAGACGTGGCCCGCCAACTCCATTAACGTGAATACCCTAGATCTGGCCCGTAGATTTGAAATGGTTGATGCGGCTCTTGATGATTTCTCCTAGATCTTGGGTAGGCAGCTCGTCGGCGACGGATAGAGGTTCGGCCCCCAGCCGGGAAAGCTGGTTATTGATCGTACGAAGAGTTGAGTGAAGGCGCCTATACTCCGCCAATGACTTGTGACAATCCAGCAACCGGTGATCGATCTGCTCCATGCATTGACTGATTCGGTGAGCTTCGCCTTCTTGCAGCACGCGCAAAAGGTGCTCGAATGGTTGTTCTTGCTCGATAAAATTCTTCGACATCTCAATGATTCCTTTCTTTACTGTTAACTCAAATCGATAATTTTTTAAATTGTGCTCAAGTTTTCGCTTATGGATTGAAAGACTCCATGAACATCGGCCTGATCAAGTCGGGATGATGATTCTCTGTCCAATGTAAATGTAATTGGGATTTTTCATCGTCTGCTTGTTCGCCTCGTAGATTCTTTCCCATTTACGCTGATCTCCATAGTATTTGAGCGCCAGATGGCTTAACGTATCACCAGCCTCTACGGTGTAATCGTGTGAGCCTTCCGCAGGAGCCGGGCTGACGACCGATTTTGCCAGAGCCACCTCCGGTTTTGTTTTTTGAATCCCTGGCACAGACTTGTCTTTAACAGGAGCTGGCGCGGCACGGTGGCCTTCACGGCTCGCCACCACCGGAGCGACTTTGTATAAGCGGTCAATAAAACCGGAGCTATCCAACTCCTTGATAAAAGTTAGGTCAACAAACTCCTCGGGCCGCGTCGGCGCGATCTTAGGATTTGTCGCAGCCAACTCCCGGAGCATAATTCCAATTCCGCGGAGTGTAGGATACGGCTTCTGAGGAGTCAGGATTGATCCTAAATGCTCGTAAACTTCCGTCAGAACCGCGGTGTCAGGGGTTTTAAGATATTTTGCAAGAATCGCTATAGATTCCGCGCGATGTGTTTTGTAGTAATGAATCCCTTCCACGTAGGCTTTCATGATGGCACGAACAAGATCGGGTCGAGACTTGATCAACGCCTGAGTAGTTGCCAATCCCGTATGTTGATATTCGAGTCCGAGCATTTGGAGGTCGGCCAAGGTATGAAAGCCGAGAGCTTTTGCCTTGAGCGTTAAGGGAACCGCGACCATCGCTGCTTGGATCTTTCCTGACGCGAGAGCGGCAAATCGGGCTGGCTGACTGCCGATCTCAAGAATCGTCACATCCTTTTCCGGCACCAGCCCAAATTTGTCCAAGGCATAGCGGGTAGCGAAATCGGACGACGAGCCAAAGCGGCTTACAGCCAAAGTCTTCCCTTTGAGTTGATCGGGGCGGGTAATGCTTTTATCGGCCATGAGCTGATAGTCCATGGTATTGAGAAATCCCGCGATCATGACGACGTCCGATCCTCGGAGACGACTTTGGAGCACGCCGGCACCTGCCATCTGGGCGAAGGCGACGTCTTTAGAGATTAGGCTTTGCACGGTCGTACTTCCACTTTCTATAAAAACGAGCTGCACATCGAGGCCGTGTTTGCGGAAGAACCCGCGGTCATGGGTTATCCACAACGGCGCCATGTTGCCTGAAATAGAGCTGTAGGCGAGTGTGACCTTCTCCAGCGGACGGTCCGACGCACTCTCTGCCGTGCTGGCAACACCACGAAAGAGCGCTGTGAACATAAGAACCAGACTCACTAACCAAATGTACTCCTTGTTATGCGTGTACATTTTCTTCTCCTTCGAAAATTGATAACTCACGCTATTTCGCGACCCAGGCGCAACATGGCCGCTTTGAGGCTCGAGCGCATGCGCTCCAGGGAACGGGCCAAGTCTCCAATCTCGTCTCGCGATGTCACACACTCTCCACCCACCGAAGTTTCCAGATCCCCCATGGTGACCTTGTCCGCGATTTCGGTTAAGCCAACGATGGGTCGAACAATCCAGTGAGCCAGAATGAAGGAGAGAAGCGCACCGACCAACGGAACGATAGCAACCATTCCGATGATAGGAACAAGCGCGCGACGGATTTCTTTTTGAACGGCATCGGCCCAAAACCCCACATGGACGCTTCCTGCCTGTCCCTCTAGAACCGGGACGCCGGTCTCGTATACTGTTTTGCCGGCCAGTAATAGTTCCCGGCGCTGAGCTTGGCGCTTTTCGCCGGCAGGCTGTCCTTGCCGAAGTTCTCCGGGAAAAGCTCCCAAGGTATGGGCCACGATGTCTCCTTTACCATCTTCGACAAAAGCGTACGCCACGCCGTCGAGAAGGGTGTACTTTCTTGCGAGAGCGTGGAGCGCCAAAAGATTTCTACCGGCCATGTGCCCTGCGGCTGCATCGCTGAAGTTCGTGGCTATAGCGAGGGCCCGCTTATCGAGTTGATCCCGCAGTGTGTTTTGCGTGAGCTGATACACTGCAGCAATAACAAAGATACCCAAGATCAACATCACAGTTGTATAGATTCCGCCGATCTTCCACTTAAGGCCGAGACGTCGCGATTCCTGATCCATTTTTGACTCCTTTACATCGTTTTAAGCGTGCCAATTTCGCGTAGCATTGTGTTCTGGAAACGATCTCTCATCGTCTGGTTCAGAATCTCCCGGCTAACC
>DASQUN010000449.1:0-3826 GCA_035641275.1 Candidatus Udaeobacter sp.
CTTGCCAGCCGGCGAAACCTTCTCTTAGGCCTCTGCCTCGGGATGATCGGTCTCGGCTGTCTCGGCCTGAGCGCGGCTTCGAGCTTTCCCATTTTGCTGATCTTCATGGCGCTAAGCGGCGCTGGAGGAGGAGGTTTTCACCCCCAGTCGCTGGCGATTTTGTCGGCCGCCTATCGGGACAAGCGCGCTTTTGCTCTGGGCGTGCACGATAGCAGCGCCAATCTGGGAGAAGTCATTGGACCGCTCGCGCTGGGTCTCCTGATCACGTTTGTCGACTGGCGGACCGCGCTTCAGATCTGGGCGATTCCGGGCCTAGCCATCGGACTGCTGTATGCGCTGCTCGGCGCCGAAGACGGCGTCGCGGCGCCAGAGCGGCGGGATTATCGCCGCGCTCTTTGGGAAGATGTGCTCAAGAACAAGACCGTCTTCAGTCTAGTGGCGGTTTCGACGTTGCGCGCCATGGGGCAAACGGCGCTCAGCGCGTTCCTGCCGCTTTATTTGTCGTTGCACCTAAATCTCTCCGCCGGCGCTGCCGGAGCGTACATGTCGTTACTTTATTTCTTCGCCGGCGTGGCGCCGGCCTTCGTCGGCTGGGTTTCCGATCGTGTCGGCCGCAAAAGTCTGATCGCCGCGTTCTCGGTCTCGAGCGTCGTTGTCATCGTTGCCATTCCTTACCTGGGCGCCGGGCCGCTCTTGGCCGTAGCGCTCGCCGCTCTCGGCGCGCTCCTCTGGGCGCTTCGTCCGGTGATCGTTACGGCAGCGATGGAAGCGGCGCCGCAAAATCTCGCCGGCAGTATCGTGGCCGTGATTTACGGCGCCAACATGGGCGTCGCTTTTCTCGCGCCGCTCATGGCCGGTCTCATCGCCGACGCCTATGGTCTCCCGGCAGCGCTGCTGTCGATCTCGGCCTTCCCGCTGCTCGCCGCCGTGGTCATGCTTGTGCTCTTTAGACCCGCTAACGTCAGGACTTGAATGTCAACGCAAAAGGATTTGACGCCCTGAAATTTGATTGACCCCCTCATTCGCCGGATCTGCTCCGAAAGTAACGCTCAGGGACAAGTTTCGGGTGAAACCCGGTCGTGAAATCACCTACCAATCCAAACTACAATTCATCTGCTTCTGACTAATAAGGAAAGGAACGATGAAACCATGAATCTATCCGACGTTATCAGCTTTCTTGAATCCTTCATGAGCCTTAGGCTCTTTGAGATCAACAAAACAGCGATCACGCCTTCATCCATCGTCATGTTTCTCATCGTCATAGCGGTCTTTGCCGTGGCTTCGCGTCTCCTGCAACGAGTGCTGAGAGCGCAGATTTTTGCTCGAATGAGGATTGACGAAGGCATCCAGTACACGCTGTATCGCATCAGCCACTATCTCATCATGATCGTTGGTGCGGTCGTGGCCTTCCAGTTCATCGGGATCGATCTCACCGGCTTGGCGATCATTCTCGGCTTTTTATCCGTCGGCATCGGCTTTGGATTGCAGAACATCACTTCCAACTTCGTGGCCGGCCTTATCTTGCTTCTCGAACGGCCAATCAAGGTTGGCGATAGGGTCATGGTCGGTGATCAGGAGGGAGACGTCGTGGAAATTAAGATGCGCTCAACGACGATCCGCACTTTGAACAACATTGCCCTGATCGTGCCGAATTCGGAGTTCGTTTCTTCGAAGCTGGAGAACTGGTCTTATGGCGACCAAAGGGTGAGATTGGACATCGATGTGGGGGTGTCCTACGGATCTGACCTGGAAACGGTCATACGTTCCTTAAAAGAGGTGGCCGAAGAACAACCAGAGGTGCTTAAGAACCCCGCTGCCGATGTATTGCATCGGGGTTTTGGCGACTCGGCCTGGAACATGCGGCTTCGGGTTTGGGTCGAACACCCGCGGAGACATCTACAGGTACGCTCGGATATCAATTGTGCGATCGTGCGAAAGTTCCACCGACACGAGGTGGAGATTCCGTTTCCCCAGCGCGACTTGCATGTGCGGTCTCCGCTTCCGCTTCCCGTAACGCCGGGGACCGATTCGCCGCGATCAGCCTGAGTTTGCTTACTCCCTAGAAGCTTAGCAGGCGAATTCGGTTTTGAAACGGTCGTCGTGTTGCAGCCGCTGCCCGGCATCAGCATCGATAAAATTGTGCTGTTGGCGATTTCGTACATTTGTTTACGATCCCCTACAACTGCATCAGACATTCCACGTTCGCGGCTTGCAAAATCATTGGCGGAAATTCTTTGAAATCTTTGCTTTGATAAAGATCGGAACGAAACCGTCGCGTTTCCTGAATTTGCGCTTTCGGTATTCGCTCTAAGAACCGGTGGTACGTCTTTTGCGCCATCACATTCCACAGCCCGAGCAAAGACGAGGTTCGAATGACCAAGGGAAAACGGCGCGCTTTGATCTGGATCGGTTGTGTTTTTGGCATTCTCACCATTGCCGCGGTGGTTTTCGTTGCGACCTTAGATTGGAACAAGGCTAAGGGATACCTATCCGCAGGCGTCAGCAAGGCCACGGGACGCCAGCTGGTTATCGGCGGCGATCTCGAAGTAGACCTCGGTTGGATCTCCAGGGTGCGCGCGAGCCAAATACAGTTCGAGAATGCTCGCTGGAGCAAGCAACCACAGATGGTCGAAGTCGGACTCCTCGACGTTCAAATCGACCTCTGGCAACTCCTGAAGTGGCGCGTTGTTCTTCCCACGGTCATTGTTTCTCAACCCAAAGTGATTCTCGAAAAAAATGCTGAGGGTTCGGCAAACTGGGAGTTTCGCGCCGCGACCGCAGTCACGGAACCCGCGGTACCGGAGAAGCGCACCGAATTTCCCGTCATCCAAAAACTCATCATCAAGGACGGTACCTTCCTGTTTGCCAATCAGGAAACCCGCGCCCAGCTGGAGTTGAAGCTCACGCAGGCGGAAGCCGCAGGCTTTTTAGAGGAGCCGGTAAAGCTCAAGGCGGACGGCTACTATCAAAAGCAGCCGATGAGTTTGTCGTTGGCTGGGGGTTCTTATGAAAACCTGAGGAGCGCTAAGGAGCCGTACCCTCTGCAGATCAACCTTCGCGTTGGAAACCTCAAAGCAAAAATCGATGGCAATCTAACCGAACCGTTGGCGATGAAGGGAGAAGACGTCGCGCTGGATATTCAAGGCGACGACATGGCGAATCTCTTCCCGCTTATCCGTCTCGTTTTTCCATCGACGCCGCCGTATAGCCTTAGAGGCCATTTAAAGCACGAAGGGAACGTCTGGTCATTTTCCGATTTTTCCGGACGCGTGGGCGACAGCGATCTATCTGGCAACATCCGGGTTGATCTGGAACCGAAGCGGCACGTCATGAAGGCCGATCTTGTCTCTAATCGGCTCGATTTCGACGATTTAGCCGGGTTCATCGGGGGCACGCCCAAAACAGGCGCAGGTGAAACAGCTTCTCAAGAACAAAAAAAGAAAACGGCAAAGGAAAAAGAAAGCGACCGGTTGTTTCCTGATCAACGTTACGATCTGGAGCGTCTGAGAGTGATGGACGCAGATGTTCGGTTACGCGCCAAGCAGATCCTTGCGCCCAATCTTCCCATAGATAATCTCAACGCGAAGCTAAGCTTGAACGACGGCGTTTTGAAGTTCGAGCCGGCGGCGCTCGGCGTTGCCGACGGCCGGATCGAACTCTACAGCACATTCGATGGCTCCGCGCGCCCTTCGAAGGTGAAGATCGATGCTCGGCTTAGACAGCTGGACCTGAAGCGACTTCTCGGCAAGAGTACATTCGCGCAAAAAAGCCTCGGCCCTATCGGCGGGCGAATCAACCTATCCGGAACCGGCGATTCCTTTCGCGA
>DASQUN010000450.1:0-6466 GCA_035641275.1 Candidatus Udaeobacter sp.
CCGCCGCAAATGAAAACGATTGCCATCGTCGCAGCCCATACCAACGGAACGGCAAACAGAACGAATGCGCCAACCGTGGTGACCTGGTCGGCCGGCGTGTTGGGATGCGTCGCGGAGTAGATGCCAAGGGGAATGGCTACGAGATAGACGAGGAGGATAGAGAATAGGTTAAGTTTGATCGTAATGGGAAGCCTTTCGAGGATCTTGCTCCACACCGGCTGATTGTCTTTGAACGAGTCTCCAAAGTTTAGCGTGAATAGATTTTTCAACCATATTCCGTATTGGACGTGGATCGGCCGATCAAGCCCGTATTGGGCACGCCACTGAGCCATGGCTTCATCGACCGCAACCCGTTTTTCCAAAGACACGCCGGCGCCGGCCGCTCCTCCCAATCCGCCAGCGGCGCGAAGTTCCGCTGGATCACCGGGCGCGAGTCGCATGACAAAGAACCCAATTAAAGTGATCCCAATAACAGTGGGAATCATCAAGAAGAATCGCTGCAGCGCATAGGATGCCATCTCGTGATGCTCTAATTCGCCGTCAGTTTTTGGCCGTACTTTTGTTCAGTTGGCGGGACCCACCAATCGATGGGCCGGAGCCCACCGGGCAAAACCTCGACGCCATGGATGCGGCGCTGGACCGCCGCGACGGATTTGCCGACAAAGAGGAATGTGTACGGTTGCTCGTCGCTCAGAATCTTTTGAAACTCACGGTAGAGTTCGATTCGCTTCCGGGGATCGAACTCGCGGCGATACTGCTCGAGAATTTGATCCACTCTGGCATTTTTATAGCCGATATGATTCGAGCCTTTGTTGGCCGCTTGGGAGGAGTGCCAAACCTGGTAAGCATCCGGCTCACTGACAGACATAGCCCAGCCTAAAAGCACTGCGTCAAACTTCCGGGCTTTCACATCTGCCAGGAAGATGGTCCAATCGATCTCCCGCACGGCGGCCGCAATTCCGTATTTCCTGAGCTCATCTTGTAAAACGAGCGCGACACTCTTACGCGTGGTATTGCCCGAATTGACTTTGATCTCGAAACGAAATGGAACTTTTTCACCGTCAATCGCTTTATCCAGGATTCCGTCGCCGTCCGTATCGCTCCAACCGGCCTCCTTTAAAAGCTCAAATCCCTTTTTCGGGTCATAGGGATAACTTGGAAGAGTTTTGTCGTATTCCGGACGAAAAAAATAGATGGGGCCTTCAACAACTTCACCCAGGCCGAAGAGAACGGTCGTCACCATCTGTTTTCGATTGGTGAAATAGGTCATAGCCTTTCGGACCTGCTTGTCCCGAAAAATCGGGTGATTGTTGTTCCAGCCGATGTAGCTATAGTTCGGCGCGAAATACTCATGTTTTTGAAAGTCCCCTTTGAACCTGTCGCTGCTCGTTCCGCGTACATGCTGAATCGGCGTGAGTCCCATCTCGTCGAGCCCGCCGCTTTTGAGGGTTACTAGGGCAGCATCCACATTGTTGATAATCCGGTACTTGTAACGGTCCAAAAAGGGCTGATCGACACCTTCTTTTCCGTAACCCCAATAGTTTTGATCTCGAATCAACTCGATCTCACGACCCGTCTTCCAGCTTCCAAATTGGTAGGGACCGCTGCCCATGGGATTACGGCTATAGTTCTTATTGAAATCGTCGGCGAACTTCTTTATCGCCGAAGGTAATTGATCGGTAGGCTTTTGCAGGTCGGCCAAGGTTACATCTTTCAGTAGGTTTGTCGGATCATAATAATGGCGCGGTAACACGTCGATGCCACCGAGGACGCTCTCATTGAGGAAGTATGGCTCCTTGATGGTAAACCGGACTGTGTAAGGATCGACGAGTCGAGCATCAACCACAGAGTCAAAATAGACGCGCAGAAACGGCGCATTGACCAGCGGGCATTTGATCGCCTTGATGCTAAACAGCACGTCTTCGCCGGTGAGCGGCCGTCCATCTTGGAAACGAGCATCGCGACGAACGATGAAGGTGTAGCTAAGCTTGTCCTCGGAAATGATCGGCCGTGCCGCGGCGATTAGAGGCTTCAGTTCAAGCGTTCGGGGATCACGCGTCAAGAGACTTTGAAAGATGTTCTGAAGAATCTCACTCGCAGCAGCATCGTTACTGGTTAGCGGATTGAGCTGTTCGGGGTCGCTGAGACTATGCGTAACCAGCCAGTCACCGGTGGTCGGCGTGTTGGCTTCATGCTTGGCAACCGCCGGGAGGGCGCCGCGCTTTTCGGTGTCGGCCGTTTCTTCACCTCTGCATCCGATCAGCAGGAGCAGAGATAGGACCAATCTCCAACTTCCTCGCCGCATCCTGAATTCAGCCGCCGATCGCCTCGATCGGTAGCTCTTTCACGTTTGCCGGCTTTTCCTGAGAAAACAGATCGGCCGGTAGCGAGGCATTTAACTCCGGCTCTTGGTAGCGGATTTCCAGCTTCTTGCGTTGCAGGGGCGCTTCCACGAGAATGGTCGATGGGAAAAGACCGGAAGGCGTTGAGACGTAATCGGCAAACTGGGCTCTGACTTCAACGGCGCCAGCGCCGTTGAATCGTTCCCATTTAGTCGGAACCGGTTGTTCCGATTCGAAGGCCAAAGCATCCTTCTTCTGGCCATTGTGAGAGAAGATCAGTGAATTGCCCTCCTGTCGCTGGGGCGCACTCACGTTGACGGGCGGCAAGCCCACCAGCAGGGTCGTGATTTCGTCCAGCTCCAATGGAATTTTCGTGTAGCGGAACAAGTTCGCCTTTGAGCGTTGCCCGCGCACGTAGATGCCTTCGCGGGGATGATAACCGACGATTTCTTTGTCATTAACGGTAACGATCAGGATAGATCCCAGAAAACTCAGGGTTTCCAAACGCAGCCGATCCGGTCGCTGCACGAGAACCGCTTCTTGGAAGCCGCTTCTGCCATCGGGCCCAGAGTAGTCGACACGCGCCAACGCTCGGAGCGAGCGAACCTGCTCCCGCCGCTGGCCGAGTGACTTGATCAGCTCACTGGATTCCCATTCTTTGGCGGGACCCGTGGGTGCGGGAGGTGCGACGATCGCAGCGCAGCCCGCCAAGCCCAATGCCATTACCCCGAAAAGAACCGTGGTCAAATGGCTCGGGCGAGCGAACGTGCCGCGCGGGGTTGCCGGTTTCAAATCTTCTTCTCCAAGCGCTGAATCTTCTCGCGGATTCGCTTGATCTGATCGTCTTCTTTCGATGCCTTGAGCGCCTCGCGATAACGGGCGATAGCTCGATCGGCCTTGCCGACCTTCTCATAGGCGTCGGCGAGATGTTCGGTGATAGTGGGATCGTCCGCGGTAATCTCCACGGCCCGCTCCAACTGTTCTACGGCTCTCGGGTAGTCACCTTTCTGAAAATAGACCCATCCCAGAGTATCGATGTAAAAGCCGTCATTGGGTTCGATCTTGAGCGCTCGCAGGACCAAATTTTCAGACTCATCCAGCTGCACGCCCATCTCGGCCCACGTGTAAGCCAGATAATTCAAAGCCGGAGCGTTCTGTGGATTCAGCTCGATCGCCTTTTTCAAGTTGGCGATGGATTTTTCTTTGTTCTTGGCTTCATCGTAGAGGGCGCCCAGCTGAAAATGAGCCTGATCGTTCTTGGGATCGAGCACGATCACTCGTTCCATGGAATGGATCGCTTTGGGATAGTCCTTCGCCTTCCGATAGAGAGAAGACAGAAAGGCGTAAAGTTCCTTCCGGTCGTTTGTCCGTAACAAAGCCGGTTGCAACGCATCGATCGCTTTCTGCGTTTGGTCCTGCCGATCGTACAGATAGGCGACCTGAAAGCGCGCATCGACAAACAAATCACTCTTTTCGGAAATGCGCCCGAACTCTTCCAAGGCCCTGTCGTCCGATTTGAGTTCCGCGTAAGCGGCCCCCAGATAAAAGCGCGCCCGATCGTTCTCAGGATCCCCGGCGAGCACCAAGTTGAATTCCATCGCCGCACGTTCGAAATCGCCCTTTTCAAAGAAAATCAGCCCAATCTTGATCCGGGTCTCACGCGGGTCCGCTTCAGCGCCCTTCAGCTTTTCGAACTGATTCAGCGCTTCGTCCAACTTGTTCTGGCCGACGTAGAGTTCACCCAAACGTTTGCGCGCCCAGACGTTTTGCGCGTTGACCTGAAGTAATCGCTGGTAGGTCTGAATGGCGTCCTCGGGTTTGCCTTCAAGCTCGTAAACTAGAGCCAAATCCATCAGCACCGCCTCGGATTTGGGGTTGAGCTCCAATGCTTTCCGATAGCTCTGCTCGGCAGCGAGATAAAGCTTGCTTTTCGCCCGGACGCGCCCCAGATAATAATGGCCCAATACGGAATTGGGGTCGAGCTTCAGAAGCTCTTCCAGGCTCGCTGTGGCGTTGGAGTAGTCCTCGACCTGGAGGTAGAGCGCTCCGAGATAAAGCATCGCCTCCTGGTTCTTGGGGTCGAGCTTGAGAACTTCCTTGTACTCTCTCAGTCCCTTTTGATTTTCACCCAGCGAAGAGTAAAGTCCCGCGAGCAGCAGGTGGTTCTCGACGCTTTTCGGCTCCAAGCTAGTCGCGGTCTCCGCTTCCACGAGAGCCTTCTTCAAATCTCCCTTTCTCAGGTAAAGCGTGGCCAGCCGAAACCGCAGAAAGGCATCCGAAGGGCTAGCCTGAGCTGCCGCTTCGAACTCCTTCAGAGCGTCTTCAAAGTTGCCTTCGGCGAGCAGGAGTTGGCCCTTGAGGAAGTGATTTAGCCCGCTCGCTTCCGCAGGAATTTCGATCTTCTTATCACCCTTAAAAGGGGCTTCGGGAGACCAGACGAGCCCGTGCGGGGGTGGCTTAATTTCGGGGGCCGCAGAGGCGCAACCGGACAAAATTACGAGGAAAATGACCCTCCGGATGAAGCCTGTCGCCATCACTTAAAAGGGTTAACACACTACCCAGAGACGGTCAACGTAGCGCACGCGAACTTCATTCGTTGTCACGATTGTGTTAGTTTTTTTTGCAATGATACAGCAGGATCTTTGTTTGCGGCCAGGCGCCTAAGCTTATGACAGCAAAATCACACGACCAGATCGAAAGCGAAATTCTTGAGCTGCGCCGCGAGCTCGAGAGGCATAACTATCAATATCACGTCATGGACGATCCGCTGATCAGCGACGCGGATTATGACCGCCTTTTTCGCCGCCTGGTTGAATTGGAAAAACAATATCCGGAGTTCGCCTCTCCGGACTCTCCGACGCAGAAGGTCGGCGCCCCGCCGTTGGATAAATTCAGAACCGTGCGCCACACGGTGCCCATGTTGTCACTGAACAACGCCATCGATCGAGAAGAAATGGAAGAGTTCGACGACAGAATTCGACGTTTTCTCAAGAGCATCGAGCCGATCGAATACGCCGTAGAACCGAAGATTGACGGGGTCGCTGTGGAGCTCGTCTATGATCACGGGCGTTTCGTCCTCGGATCGACCCGCGGGGATGGAATCAACGGCGAGGATATTACACTCAATTTGAAAACTATTCGCTCTATTCCCCTGGCGTTGCGCCAAGGGGACCGAAAAACGCCGCAACGACTGGAAGTTCGCGGTGAGGTTTTTCTTTCCCTGAAAGCCTTTCAGCAAATGAACCGCGAACGAGAAGAAGCAGGGCACCCGGTCTTTGCCAATCCGCGCAACGCGACTGCGGGGTCCTTGAAACAGTTGGATTCGACGATCACGGCAAAACGGCCACTCGACATCTTCTTTCATGGGGCGGGAGCCGTCACTGAAGTCAGCTTCGGAAGTCATCTGGAATTCCTAAAAGCGCTCCAGGATTGGGGCTTAAAGCCGGTGCCCTTCGCGCGCACTTTTCATGGCATGGACGAAGTGCTTCGGCATCGCGCTGAACTGGAGGCTCGGCGCGAAGCGCTGCCCTACGAGATCGATGGCTTGGTCGTAAAGGTCAACAGCACCGAACTCCAACGGCGCCTGGGTGAAATCGCGCGCTCGCCGCGTTGGGCCATCGCGTACAAATTCAAACCCCGCCAGGCCGCTACTCGCATTCTCGACATTCAATCCCAAGTCGGTCGCACCGGCACTTTGACCCCGGTCGCGAGCCTGGAAGCGACCCCCATCGGCGGTGTCATCGTTAAAAGCGCATCACTGCACAATATGGATGAAATCGAGCGTAAAGACATTCGCATCGGCGATACGGTGGTCGTTGAACGGGCCGGCGACGTCATTCCCTATGTCGTAGAGGTGCTGACCGACAAACGGACCGGCAAGGAGCGCCAATACGCCATGCCCGATCGCTGTCCTGTTTGCGGCGGAACCGTCTTTCGCGAAGAAGGCGAGGCCGCCTACCGCTGTATCGGCATTTCTTGCCCGGCGAAGCTCAAAGAAAGTCTTAAATTTTTCGGCTCCCGAGGGGCTATGGACATCGAAGGACTTGGCGAAAAGCTCATCGACCAGCTGGTAGAACGCGGCTTGGTAAAAGACATCGCCGATCTCTACGGCCTACGCAAAGAAG
>DASQUN010000451.1:0-3868 GCA_035641275.1 Candidatus Udaeobacter sp.
ACGAGCGGGAAATAGCTCCAAAACTGCGCGGCTGATAGCCAAACGTAAGGAACAGTTCCGAAGAAAGGAAAGATTATGGCGAAAAAGATCGAACCATTCGAGTTCGAGGCGTATCACCAAAACGAAATCAAAAAAATGAAAATATCGGATTTCGAAGGGAAATGGCTTCTGCTGCTCTTTTATCCGGCGGACTTTACTTTCGTCTGCCCCACGGAGTTGGAGGAAGCGGCTGATTACTATGAAGAGTTTAAAAAGGCCGGCGCGGAAATTTTGAGCGTCAGCACCGACACCGCTTTTGTTCACAAGGCGTGGCACGATCACTCCCCAGCGATCAAAAAGATTCAGTACCCGATGGTTGCCGATCCGGCGGCGAAGCTTTGCCGTTATTTCGACACCTATTTGGATGATGAAGGGATATTCCTGCGGGGAAGTTTTATCATCGACCCCGATGGGGTGATTAAAGCCATAGAAATCCACGATAACAGTATCGGCAGGAGCGCCGAAGAAGTTCTGCGGAAGCTGCAAGCGGCGATTTTCGTCCGCGGGCACGAAGGGGAAGTCTGTCCCGCAAACTGGCGACCGGGCAAAAAGACGTTAAGGCCGGAGTTGGATCTGGTCGAAAGAATCTAAGCCAGAGCGTTGAATGAATGTCATTGGATCCAAGCGCTGGGCAATTGCTGAGGGATACATTCCTCCTTACAGCCATGGCCCGGAGCCTCAGCTGACGAGCCATGAAACGGTTTGCATCCTGAACACAACCGACAGCGACGCTCAGGTCCAAATCACCATCTATTTTTCCGATCGCGATCCCGCTGGGCCTTACCGCCTTACGGTTCCTGGCCGCCGAACCCGACACGTCCGATTTAATCACTTGAACGATCCGGAACCCATCCCTAGAGACACTGATTTCGCGAGTGTCATCGAATCGGACGTGCCGGTTGTCGTGCAACATACCCGCTTAGACTCGCGCCAGGCTGAAAACGCTCTAATGAGCACGATCGCGTACCCATCCGGTGACTGACGCATGTCCCAACACGATAGCGTCGTCCATTGCCGCGCAAAACACATTCACGAAGCAAGTGAAGTCGCGAGTCGCCGATCGCCTCTCAGTATAAAGGAGACCGCGTGAAAACTGGTGAAGTCGTTGTGATTACCGGCGCTTCAGCCGGCGTTGGCCGCGCCACGGCCAAGGCATTCGCCAAACCTGGGACGCGGATCGCGTTACTGGCGCGCGGACGGGACGGGCTCGAGGGCGCGCGGCAGGAAGTAGAAAAGGCGGGAGGCCGGGCTCTGGTGCTGCCGGTCGATGTCGCCAACGCCGATCAGGTCGAAGCAGCGGCTGCTTCGGTCGAGCAAGCTTTTGGACCGATTGATGTATGGATCAACAATGCCATGGTGTCGGTATTGTCTCCGGTTGAACAAATGACGCCTGAAGAGTTCCGCCGTGTTACCGAAGTGACCTATCTCGGTTATGTTTATGGAACACTAGCCGCGCTCAAGCGGATGATGCCGCGTAACACCGGAGTCATCGTTCAGGTCGGGTCCGCCCTCGCCTACCGCGGTATTCCCTTGCAATCTGCGTACTGTGGGGCAAAACACGCGGTCCAGGGTTTCACCGAATCATTGCGCTGTGAACTGTTGCACGACGCCAGCCGCGTGCGTGTGACGATGGTTCAGATGCCGGCACTCAACACCCCGCAGTTTTCCTGGGTCAAAAACCGGCTGCCGAACAGACCCCAGCCCGTGCCGCCCATTTTTCAGCCCGAGGTGGCAGCGAGAGCGATCCTGTGGGCGGCTCATCACGAACGCGCCGAACTGTATGTCGGATGGCCCACCGTCAAAACCATTATCGGCAACAAAATCGCTCCGGGCCTTGTCGACCGGTATCTCGCCCGCAAGGGCTATGCAGCGCAACAAACCGACATCCCGGCGCAACCCGATTGCCCCGACAACCTTTGGAATCCGCTTCCCGGTGACCATGGCGCTCACGGCGAATTCGACAGCCGATCGCATTCTTCGAGCTGGCAATCCTGGATTAGCATGAATCGCAATAGATTAGCTCTGCTGCTGGGAGTTGTTCTGGGAGCCGCCACGATGATAGGTCATAGACCTGTAAGGAAGAAATAGTACCCCAATTGCCACCACGTAGGGCAAACTCTTGCGGAGGTAAACCGATGAAACAGGGACTCACGCTCGCCATCCTGGTTTTGTTCTTAGCGGCTTGCCAAAAAAAAGACGAGCCGCCCAAGCAACCTCCGACTCCAGTCCCTCCACCCAAGGCAGCAGCCAGCAGTGAAGTTCGATCTTCCTCCTCGCAAGCGTCTTATGCCGATGCCGTAGAACGCGTCGGGCCTGGAGTCGTCACGATTCGAGCGGCCCGGCGGGGGCGCGCGCCGCGGCAACATCCTTTTCTCGATGATCCTCTGTTTCGTGATTTTTTCGGCGGAGCGTTTGGAGGAGCCCAGTCTCCGCGCTCGAAAGTGATGATGGGCTTGGGCTCCGGCGTGATCGTCGAGCCGAATGGCACCATTTTGACCAACCATCATGTTGTGGACGGCGCGGAAGAGATCAAAGTCGAGCTGACGAACCACCGCATATTTGACGCCAAAGTCTTGGGCTCCGATCCCCCGAGTGATCTGGCGGTGCTCAAAATCAGCGCCAAAGATCTCGCCGCGCTCACGTTAGGCGACTCGGACCGGGTGCGCGTCGGCGACATCGCTCTCGCCATCGGCAATCCCCTCGGTATAGGCCAGACGGTGACGGCGGGAATCATCAGCGCCAAGGGTCGCGCCACCGGACTCAGCGACGGCAGCTTTGAAGACTTCTTGCAAACGGACGCGCCGATCAATCAGGGCAATTCAGGCGGCGCGCTGATCAACACCCGGGGTGAACTCATCGGCATCAATTCACAGATTCTCTCGACCTCGGGCGGAAACATCGGCATCGGCTTCGCCATTCCTTCCAACATGGCCCGCAACGTCATGGATCAACTCGTCAAGAGCGGCAAAGTCCGCCGCGGACAGATCGGGGTCACGATCCAACCGATGACACCCGAGCTGGCCGCGAAATTTGGCCTTTCAGAAGTGCGTGGGGTCGTTATCAATTCCGTGACGCCCAACGGCCCCGCCACGCGCGCCGGGATTCGCCCGGGCGACGTGATTCTAGCCCTCAACGGTACGCCAGTCGAAGATGGGAATACCCTTCGAAATCAAGTGGCAAGTACGGCTCCGGGAACGGAAGCCAAATTGACCATTTTTCGCGACCGGCGTGAACAGGAAATCCAAGTCACGCTTAGTGAATATCAGCCGAGAGCAAGCCGGTAGCGTAATACCAAAATTATCAGACGTTCTCGGAATGAAGCCTTGCCCGTCTTGGACGGTGCCATCCACGCACGAGAGATTACCGTCCCGAAATTGTGACAATGGCCATGCACTTGTTCTTAGAATCAGCATTGCCGTGAGCCATTTTCCGTCGGATGTACGGTTTTCCTCTTCATCGTGCTCTCCGTGCCCTTGACGATTGCTCGTAAGGACAGCTATTCGGCAGTGGCACGTGCTTTGCGCAACTTAGATTCGCAAACGATTCAAGGAGGAATAACCATGGAACGAATATCAAAATCAATCGAAGTCGATTGTCCGGTAGGTACCGTCTACAACCAATGGACGCAGTTCGAGGAATTCCCCCGATTCATGGAAGGCGTCAAACGCGTGACGCAGCTGGATGACAAACGGCTTCACTGGGAGGCGGAGATCGCGGGCAAAGATAAAGAATGGGATGCGCGGATTACGGATCAGGTTCCCGATCAGCGGATCGCGTGGCAAAGCGAGTCGGGCGAGCAAACGTCGGGTATCGTGACGTTCCAGCCTGC
>DASQUN010000452.1:0-7088 GCA_035641275.1 Candidatus Udaeobacter sp.
ATAAACTTTCTTGTCGGATCAGAGCCAATATCAGGTACGGATCTAGTTCTCGTTCCCGCGCCTTTTGTCGAATCGTTTCCCAGTAAGCCAGCGGGAAACGGTAGAGATTGCGTTCACCATAGGAGCCGGGCAGCTGATTGGCTAAGGCTAAGCTGCGACCATAGGCTTGATTCCGGAAATACTCCCGCATGAGAATGCGACGCAAACGACTTTGTTTTCCCGATTGTCGATCGGCTTCGTCCAGCTCTTCAACCGCCAGGCGATACAAGGACAGGTCTGCCAGCTCACGGGCCCGAGCGAGGTGAAAAGTGACCTCTGAGTTCACCGGCGGATCGGTCTCTGCAGCGGTTGAGGACCGGTTTAAATTCGATTCGGCGATCGATACTCCGAGTCGTGCAAGCCGTTGAAGAGCAAGGGCTTGATAGTAGGATTCATCTCCCGTCTTGGCGATTTGTTGATGGAGCTCGATCGCGGTTTCGAGATCGTTCAATTTCTCTACGGTGCGCGCTTGCCAGTAGATCGCCGCGCTGCGATAGGATCCGTCACTTGTCTGGGCGGCAAGCGTCTTGAACGCTAATGCGGCCGGCTGTAGATCTCCTGCCCGGTAGTAAAGCCAGGCGAGCCGCCAGGTGCCGTCGTCCCGCACTGGGCTGTTGGGGAAGAGCGTGGGAAGGCTATTGAAGAGTCGCGCGGCCTCTTCCTTGTTTCCGACGGATTCGTAGACGTCGCCAGCGGCATACCGCGCCCTTTCGACATAGGGGCTCGTGGGGTAGCGCTCCATGATCACTTTGAAATAGCCGAGCGCCTGAGCGTTGTCATTCCGGTTCCAGAGGATCTGGCCGATCTGATAGAGTGCTTTGGGCGCTTCGGAACTCTCGGGAAAATCGCGCGCGATTTGCTCCAGGATGATCATCGCCTCACTTCTCCTTCGGCCGGACAGATAAAGGCTGGACAACTTGGCCATCAAGGACAGACGAAGATCGGGTTCGGTGACGTTGTTGAGAAGCTTTTTGTAAAGGACTTCCGCCGCTCCATATTCTCGTTCCCGCATCAGCTGGTCTGTTTCATCCGAGAGAGCTTGAATCGTAGGGAATCCGAACAGGTCAGGGTATCTCTCTCGAATACGGCCTTGATCTTTCCTCGCCATCGGTGTCCAGCTGGAATAAGGGTAAGATCTACGTAATTCTTGGTACAAAGCGTAGGCTTGGGTTACGTCGCCCTGGGATTCCGTGGCCTGAGCTTGGAGGTAGATTGCCTGGTCGATGATTTCGCTTCGAATTCCTTTCATGACTCGGAGAGAACTGAGAGTGGCGATCGCCTGTCCATAGTTTTTTTCAGCCAGATCGATTTTAGCCCGCAAAAGTTCCGTATGCTGGAACCAGATGCTGTGAGGATATTGCTGTCGCAGCTGAGATAAAAGGCGACGCGACAACTCCCAGTTCTTCTGATTGAACGCAATCAGCGCCGAATAGTGCAGGCCATAGTCAGCCAGCACGTATTGGGGACCCCGGATCTTTTCGAAAAGCTCTTGCGCCTGGGAAAAATTTCCAGCCGCATACAGCGCATAGGCCTTTGCAAAGGTTTCTCGCCGATTGACATCCTGGGATAAGCCCGAGCGCGGGAAGCCGGCAAAGATGAAAATCAGCAACCACAAACGAGTCGAGGCTCTCATGGGTCAGCCGAAAGTTTAACGGAGGCACGGAGGCGATTCAACAACGCGACTCCGCCTTTGATTGACGGCAATCGGATGAACGATGGTCCCGGCTACTCGCGCCCAGAGGTCTCGTCGGGGGTGATCCCGTCCGTCATTGGGCGGTGTGTGTCGAGGCATCTTTCAATCCACTTCGGAGAGCCGAAATTGAAACGAACCCCCTGCGGCCAAGCACCCCCAGAAGTAGGAGACGCTCGCTAGTCCGGTCGCTTGCGCTGCAGAGTTGTTTTTTGGCCGGATGACAGTTATGGTTTTTGTGCGATAGCCCATGGCTGAGAACGGTTCCGTCCCGGCAAGCATAGTGTTTGACTCGAGGAGGCTAGCATTTGAAGATTGAAGGAAGCTACACGTTTAACGCGCCCAGAGAGAGGGTTTGGCAGGTCTTACTCGATCCAAAGATTATGGCCCAGTGCATGCCTGGTTGCGAGAGCCTTAAGGAAGTTGCCCCGGATCAATACGAAGCCACGATGAAGGTTGGCGTTGCGGCGGTGAAGGGAAACTACAAGGGAAAGGTTTTCATCAAGGACAAGCAAGCACCGTCTCATTACATCCTAAGTGGCGAAGGGTCAGGCGGACCCGGTTTCATGCAGGGCGACATGGCTATCGACTTACAGGAGAACAATGGTGGGACCGTCCTGAAGTACAGCACAGATGCCAAAGTCGGAGGCCTGATCGCTAGCATCGGCCAGAGGATGTTGAACGGCGTGGCCAAGATGATGGTGGACCAGTTTTTCAAAAAAATGGAAAGCTTTCTCTAACGCATCAGCATAATCCAGCCAGTCGCCCGCAATCGTCTAGCCTTTGGAAACCAAAGGATTGCCATTTAACGTTATGCCACCCTTGGTAAGCATTATTATTCCCACCTACAACCGCTGGCCATTGGTCCGTGAGGCGATCGAGTCGGTTCTAGCGCAGCGTTTTAGAGATTTTGAATTGATCGTGGTGGACGACGGCTCAACTGATGGGACGGTCGGCGAGTTGGGATCATTCGGCGGTAGTCTGCGGCTGGTTCGCCAAGATCGAAAAGGTGTGGCGGCGGCGCGGAACTCGGGTGTGGCGGTCGCGCGGGGGCGGTATATCGCATTTCTCGATTCCGACGACCTTTGGCTATCGAAGAAGCTGGCGATCCAGACCGCCTTTATGGAACAAAACACCGACTTCGAAATCTCCCAGACCGAGGAGATCTGGCTTAGGCGGGGCGTACGAGTTAACCGGAAGGAGAAACATCGAAAAGCATCGGGCGATATCTTTCGGCGGAGCTTGGATCTTTGCTTAGTCAGTCCATCGGCAGTCATGATGACAAAAGCCTTGTTCGAACGGCTGCGAGGGTTCGACGAGGCGTTTCCAGTCTGTGAAGATTATGATCTTTGGTTGCGAATTGGCGTTGAGCGCGGCGTGGCGCTCATTCCAACCGCGTTGGTGGTCAAGCGTGGCGGCCACCCGGATCAGTTGTCACGCTCGATGTGGGGGATGGATCGCTATCGGATTGTCGCGTTGCAGAAGCTCTTACAAACAGGACTTAGGGGAAAAAAGCGAGATTGGGTTATTGAGGTTCTGAAGCGTAAGGTAGGCATTCTTTGTCAGGGCGCACGGAAAAGGGGAAGGGAGGGGGAGGCTGTGAATTATGAAGCGCTGCTTACGGAGCTGGTTCGGGAGAAATTAAATGTCGGATGATCGGATTCGCGACTACGCAAAGAGCAAAGGGTTTCATCCTCAGACGCTGACACGGTGGTTGGACTGGAGCCCGCACGATCGGCGCGCTTTGTTTACAGTGGCAGAAAGCCTCAAAATCGGCGACAATCACCTGCGTGACCTTATGGATTGGTTGGAGGAAATTGCGCTGCGAGATCAATGCAGCATTCATGAAATTCTGAGGCAGAAAACGATGACCGACATCGGATCCGATCCCCGGTTGGGTCGCGCGGACAAGCTCAAGCGGATCAAAGAACAGATTAGACGGCTTCGATTCCCGCGGCTCACTCAGATTGAAGATTCGATCCGAGCGCGTATTCAGCAACTCAAGCTGCCTTCTGCGCTGCGGCTATCGGTACCGCCGGGTTTGGAGGGGGGAAATCTGCGCATCGAATTTAACGCATCGACAGCGGAAGAACTGAAAAAATTTGGCGCCCAGCTCGCGGAAGTTGCCGATAGAGATTCCGTGCGCGAGATTTTCCGTGTTTTGGCGGGGCAACACGCAGAAAAGGATCCTCAGTCAATTATCGAGTGAGATTCTAACGGTCTGAGATGCAATCCTTTCGACCTGAAGAGGTGGTTGTAGAACGGGGCTCCGAGGCGAGTCCGATATTTCGCAACTTGCAGAGGACGCTGCCGCAAGTCTCGTTCAGATTCGTCGACGACATTGTCGCGGAAAACAGAAACTCGGCGCACCGGTTTGGCGCGGCGAAGAAAAAGCTGTTCTTGACGCGGCACAAGGGCGAATTCTTAAAAAAATGCCCCGGCAGTGAAGGGCAGGTGTGCTGTAATTATTTTGTCATCAATTTTGCCAGCAATTGCCCGATGGATTGTAGCTATTGCTACTTGCAGGAATATCTGGCGCAGAATCCGGCGCTCAAAGTCTTTAGCAATGTGGACGATTTGTTGCTCGAAGCCGACGAGCTCCTGACGAAGCACCGTCGATTCTTTTTCCGGATCGGCACGGGAGAGATCACCGATAGTCTCGCGTTGGATCCCTATATCGGGTTTGCCCGCGAAGTGGTGCCTTTTTTCGCTGAGCAACCGAACGTGCTGCTCGAACTTAAGACGAAAAGCGACTGCGTTGACGGATTGCTGGCGTTGGATCCTAAAGGTCGCGTCGTCGTGTCGTGGTCGATGAACCCGCAGCCGGTCATCGAGCTGGACGAACACCGAACGGCCTCTTTCGAACAAAGACTCGGCGCTGCGCGTCGTTGCCAGGACGCGGGTTACCGCCTGGGCTTTCACTTTGATCCTATGGTCGAGTATCCGGGCTGGGAGAAGGATTATGAGGAAATGGTCGACCACATCTTTGCGACTATAGACTGGCGCAGGGTTTCATGGTTCAGCATGGGCGTCTTGCGCAATACGCCGGGTTTGAAGCGGACCATGCGCGATAGATTTCCACGAACCTCTCTTTTGACCGGCGAGCAAGTGCTCTGCCCGGATGGGAAGCTCCGTTACTTTCAACCGTTGCGCGTTCAAATGTACCGTAAAATGCTCGGCTGGATCCGCCGCGCCGCTCCGACGGCCAAGGTCTATCTCTGCATGGAATCCAAAGAAGTCTGGAAACAAGTCTTCGGTTATGCCCCGAGCTGCGAAAAGGAGCTGGGCAATCAAATGGCGCCGGATCTCTAGTCGCCCATGATGAGCCGGGAAAGCGCGATCGGGTTGTTTGATTCGGGCATCGGAGGCCTGACCGTCTTACAGAAGATGATCGAGGTTCTTCCGAAAGAGAATACGATTTATCTCGGAGATACCGCACGGGCGCCGTATGGAACCAAATCCGTTGAAACGGTACTTCGTTATTCGTTTGAAAATTGTGAATTCTTGGTCGAAAGGGACGTCAAATTGGTCGTTGTAGCCTGTAATACCTCGACGGCGATCGCCTTGGAGCGATTGAGAGATGGCCTCGAAGTTCCGGTGATTGGCGTAATCGAGCCCGGAGTGAAAAAGGCGCTGGCGAAGAGTAAGAACAAGAAAATAGGAGTGATCGGCACAGAGGCGACAATTCAGAGCGGGGCCTATACGAAAGCGCTCAAGGCGAAGGACGTAAAGGTTGAGGTTTACAGCCGCGCTTGCCCGCTTTTTGTTCCGTTAGTGGAAGAAGGGTGGACGGAGAATACCGTAGTCGAGATGACGGTGAAGGCCTATCTCGGCAGCTTGAAGCAGAGCGGTATCGACACTCTGATTCTGGGCTGCACTCATTATCCCCTGCTGAAGAAGGCGATTCGAAACTTTCTAGAAGATAAAGTGTATCTCGTAGACTCCGCGGAAGAGGTTACCAAGGAAGTGAGCGCGGCGCTAAAAAAGGACTCACGGGTGCGCAAGAACGGCAAGGGAAGTCACAGTTTTTTTGTCACTGATGCTCCTGATCGCTTCATCAAGGTCGGCCAAAGATTCCTCGGCGAAAAAGTCGAGTCGGCGGTGCGGATCGAACGCTAGCGACTGCGAATGCCTCTCTGCAAGAATGCTTGTAAGGTGCTCTTCGAATCGTGTATTTTACAAGGGGTGGGATAACCGTTCATGAGATCGAGCTCATGACGCGTTTAAGGGCGGCAGTTCACGTTTCAGAATGCTGAAATTTTTTAGAAAAATGCTGGATTTTATTAAAAAAATCGTCGGCACGAAAAACGAGCGTGAGATCAAGCGCCTTCGTCCCTACGTTGACGAGATCAATAATTTGGAAGGCGACTTCCAGAAGCTAAGCGATGCTGAGCTCCGGGGCAAGACCGACCAGTTCAAGACACGGCTCCTGGAAGCGACTGCCTCTTTGCGCCAGTCTCTTGAAGAAGCCAATAAGGAATGGGCGGCGGCGAGTGGAGATCAGCGGGAAGAGCTTAAGAGCCGCTTGGAGGAAGTGGACAAGGAGATTCGTGAAACCGAAGCGACGGTCTTAGAAGAACTTCTGCCGGAAGCATTCGCTGCAGTGCGCGAGGCCTCCAGGCGCTCTATTGGACTCCGGCACTTCGATGTTCAGTTAATCGGCGGCGCGGTCCTGCACGGAGGCACGATCGCCGAAATGAAAACCGGTGAGGGGAAGACTCTGGTTGCGACGCTACCTTTGTACCTGAATGCCCTCACGGGGCGCGGCGTTCATTTGATTACCGTCAACGACTACCTGGCTCGCCGTGATGTTCAGTGGATGGGCCCGATCTACTATAAGCTCGGCGTTTCTGTGGCGTCGATCGTTCATGAAGCGAGCTATCTGTTCGATCCTACCTTTTTGACGAAGGATTATCGCTACCTCAATCTGCGTCCGATCACACGACAGGAAGCCTACTTGGCGGACATTACCTACGGTACCAATAATGAATTCGGCTTCGACTATCTGCGCGACAACATGAAGTTTTCCCTGGAGGAATATGTCCAGCGGGAACTCAATTTCGCGGTCGTCGATGAAGTGGATAATATCCTTATAGACGAGGCAAGAACGCCGTTGATTATTTCTGGGCCAGCGGAAGAGTCTACGGACAAGTACTACATCATCGATCGGATTATTCCTAAACTTCAGCGCGGGGCCGTGATCCAGGGCGATCCTACTCAGGAAGATCGCGCGGCCATCGAAAAACAGGGGGACTACACCGTTGACGAAAAAAGCCGCTCAGTGACGTTGACAGAAACCGGCGTGGCCAAAGTCGAACGGTTGCTCGGTGTGCATAATCTCTACGATCCGCGGCAGATC
>DASQUN010000453.1:0-13009 GCA_035641275.1 Candidatus Udaeobacter sp.
GAGAGCTGGTGCGCTCGACTACTGGATAGTTTCGGCAAAATCGATTGTCTTTTTAGCAACGCGGGCGTCAACGCGCGAGCCAACGTAGCCGACATGCCGCTAGCGAGCTGGGCCCTGCTTCTCGACACGCACCTCACCGGCACGTTTAACTTGTGTCAGACGGTCCTGCGCCACATGGTGCGGCGGAAGTCGGGTGCCATCGTGATTACCTCCTCGGATTACGCAATCGTTGGAATGCCCAACGCGGCCAATTACGCCGCCGCCAAGACGGCCCTCTATTCTTTGACCAAATCCCTTGCGCTCGAGTTCGCGCCTTACGGGATTCGAGTAAATGCGATCGGGCCGGGCCCGATTGACACACCGCTGCTGCGCGCGGGACGCACGCCGGCCGAATGGCAGGAACGACAGCGCGCGTATGAAGACCGTCTGCCCATGAAGCGGCTTGGACAACCGGCAGAAGTCGCTGCGGTCGTCGACTTTCTGATGAGCGAACGCGCCGGCTACATCACCGGACAGTTGTTGCAACCCAATGGCGGCCAAGTCGTTTGGTAGCTTGCTCCAAGCGGCGCGTAGCGGTTGTTTCAAACCGGTGCTTGACACGAAATTATTCATGTTGCTATGTCCAGAAAAATCACACTGCGATACGGCCCGGAGCCGCCGTTAACCAAGTGAGGTTTGGTTATGATGGTTTGTCGCTATGATGAGTCGCGTGTCCTGCTATTGTTGCAAACGGATCATTCGCGGGTGGCGGGCTTATTCGCCGCCCATTGGGCCAATCGGGACTTCGCGAAACTCAGGCCGTATGTTTCGATGGTGCTGGCAGCGCAGGAACATGATAGCGGATGGTCGGATTGGGAAGTCAAGCCAACCCTGGATGCGCAGGGTTATCCAACCGACTACATCGGAAGTATTCGCAAGCTACCGCCGGGAGTCTGGCTGAGCTTCTACCGCAACGGGATCGAACGCCTTGCCGCGCGCGATTCTTACGCGGCTTACAACGTATCGATGCACGGCCAGGGCTTGCTCACCCAGGGAATGGGCCTGCTGCCGTACATGCCGGATTACACGGTCGATGCCGCGGTTAGGGATTATATCTCGCAGCAAACGGCGTTTCGGGAAAAACTTCTGCCGGCGATGCGCGACAATCCCGAGTGGCGGGAATTTTCCACGGAAGAACATCTGTGGACGAATTTCAAATACATGGAGGTCCTCGATCAACTGGCGCAGTATGTCTGCAACCGTTACCCGTTCAACAGCACGGCGCGGAAAAATGGTCCGAGCAATCAATTGAGCAATACTCCCGTTCCGGTGCGCCCGGGCCAGCAGGATACAATTCTCACAGTCGATGTCAAAGATGAGAGCCACGCGGTGGTGAAGCCATATCCTTTCGACGTGGATCCTTTGGTGGTTTCGTTCCCTGGACGCCTAATTGACGATCGGCCTTATCGGAGCCAGGAAGAGTTCTTAAATGATTTTTACCGCGGCGAAAGAGTCACGATTCGTTATTATCTTCACGCGTCATGAGAGCGAAATGATTTAGCGAGGCGTTTACACATGTGCAAGAACGGAAACGAATTTAGCGTCTTCGAGAGGGCGGTGCTTGCAACTCTGATGATCGGTTTCTGGATTCTGCGCTCGGCTTTTAGCGCCGAGGCCGCGCAGTCCCGCACCTTCGACGAAAAAGCGGCAGCCGACTTTTACCGGGGAAAAACAGTCACGCTCATCGTTGGATTTGCGCCGGGTGGAGGTTACGATATTTCCGCGCGCCTAGTGGCCAGGCACATGGGCAAACACCTGGCAGGCAATCCAAACGTCATCGTGGAGAATCGTCCTGGAGCCGGCAGTCTCGTAGCCGCGAATCTCGTCTATAAAGGTTTACGCGCTGATGGCACCTACATAACGACGTTCAACTCCCAGATGGTATTGCAACAGCTTCTGGGTCAGCCAGGGATCGAATTTGACGGGCGAGCGTTTAACTGGCTTGGCAGCGTATCGTCGAGCCAAAGCGCGTGCGGCGTTCACAGGGAAACGGGAGTGACTCACATCAAGCAGTTAATCGGCCCGAGCGGAAAAGTGGTAAACATGGGGGGAGAATCGCCCGGATCGGGGATTACGGATACCGCCGCGGTGATCCGCGCCACGCTCGCGGCCAAATTCAAAATCATTTACGGTTATGCCGGATCACGGCCCGTGGCCAACGCGGTTCTAAGCCGTGAAATCGACGGCATGTGCATCAGCTGGGAATCTTTTACTTCGGATCTCAAGATGTTTTTTGAGCCGCAAAAGATCCTCAATGTGCTGGTCATCTTCGGCGCCGAAAAACCCAAGCATTCGTGGCTCGAAAACGCGGAGGCGGCCGAAGCGATTGCGCCGAATGAAAGTGCGCGAACGCTCCTGAAGCTTGTCTATGCACCGGGAAAGATGTCTTTCCCTTATGCCGTGGCGCCGGGCGTGCCGGCGGATCGATTGGCCGCCTTGCGTACAGCCTTCGATAAGACACTCGCCGATCCCGCCTTCGTGAGCGAGTATGAGAAATACCGCCAGCTCGTACCCAAGAACGGGGAAGAAGTCGCTGAGATCGTGCGCGACTTGCTCGCGACCAAACCCAATCTGGTCAGTGATCTCAAAGAAGCTCTAAAGCAGCGCGTCGGACCTTAAACGTAGACCGCGCGATGATCGAGGCATTTTTTTCCGGGTTTGTTCAAGTCTTCACCCCCGCGACGTTTTCCTTACTGCTTTTGGGTATTCTCATCGGCTTCGCCGTGGGAATCCTGCCGGGCATCGGCGGGCTGGTGACGCTCGCCCTGATGCTGCCATTTATCTTTGACATGAAGCCGCTCGACGCTTTCGCCTTCCTGCTCGGAATGCTTTCGGTGACGTCCACAACCGGGGACATCACTTCGATCTTATTCGGCGTGCCAGGGGAATCGATATCCGCCGCGCTCATCTTGGACGGTCATCAAATGGCGAAGCACGGCGAAGCGGGACGTGCGTTGGGAGCCGCGCTGATGAGCTCGCTCGTCGGCGCCATCATCGGCGCGTTTGTCTTGGCCGCGAGCATCCCGGTGGTCGCCCCTTTAGTCCTTACTTTCAAGTCGCCCGAGTTCTTTGCCCTGGCGTTGCTCGGCATTACGTTCGTCGCCTCCCTCAGCGGCGAAAGCAAGCTCAAGGGAATGATCGCGGCGGGTGCCGGGCTCGTGCTTTCAATGGTGGGGCTCGATCCTCAGTCGGGCATGCCGCGCTACACGCTCGGCATGGCGAAACTTTGGGATGGCGTCGGACTGGTGGCGGTGACGGTGGGCTTGTTTGCCATTCCGGAGATTGTCGATCTTTGGGTCCGCGGGACGAGCATTGCCGAAAAACGTATCGGCAAACTCGGCGGCGTCGGACAGGGAATTCGAGATGCGTTCACCCACTGGGGCATTACGGTTCGTTGCAGTCTGATCGGCACCTTCATCGGCATTATTCCAGGTTTGGGCGCGGGCGTTTCTCAATGGCTGGCGTACGCCCATGCCGTGCAAAGTTCGTCCGACAAGAATCGATTTGGCGCCGGCGATGTCCGCGGAGTTTTGGGGCCAGGCGCAGCGAACAATTCCGGCCTGGGAGGCTCGTTGGTTCCGACCATTGCTTTCGGAGTTCCCGGCAGCGTCGTGATGGCTTTATTGTTAGGGGCTTTTCTGATCAAGGGCCTGGTTCCCGGGCCCTCTATGCTCACCAAGCATCTCGATTTGACGTTCGCATTTGTATGGTTCATCGTCATTTCCAATATTATCACGGTGATGCTGTCTTTAGTGTTTCTGGAGCAGCTCGCGAAGATTACGTATGTGCGGGGAGCGTTACTCGTGCCCGGCATCCTTTTATTGGTTTACTTAGGGGCTTACGTCGAAACAAAGTCCATATTCGACATGGGGGTAGCGCTTGTGTTTGGACTGATCGGGCTGATTATGGTTCATATCGATTGGCCGCGTCCTCCATTGATCCTTGGCCTGGTTCTGGGCAGTCTGATCGAAAGAAATTTCTTTATTTCTTATGAGATTCACGCCCTCGGATTTTTCTTCAAGCCGAGCGTCCTGATTATTCTAGCGGCCGGACTGGGCGCGCTTTTCTACTGCAGAGTCAAAACAAGTTTGGCCGGCGACTAGGAATTGAAGATGGCGCCGTCAAGAAATAAAGTCGAGCTCGCAATAAGCGTTCTCGTTGTATTTTTCTTTCTCTGGATTCTCTGGGAGTCGCGCAATTGGCCGACTCAATCGAAGCTTTTTCCGTGGTCGCTCGGATTTTGCTCGCTGGCGCTGGCTTTGGTGCAAGTTGCGATAGCTGGACACGCCGCCTTTAAAAAATCCGCCTCCGAAACCGCCCCAATCCAAACGGGCGCTGCAGACGGCGCACCCGGCGGCGGGAGTCTTTCTGTCTCCGAAGCCGCCGCTCGTTGGCGAGCGTTGGTCCTATGCGGCTGGGTCGTCGGCTTTTTCCTCGGAATCTGCCTTCTTGGCTTCAAAGTGGGAGCGCTCTGCTTGACGTTTTTATTCCTGAGGTTTACCGCTAATGAGAATTGGACTACTAGCGCGGTCATGGCTGCGGGAAGCTATCTATTTTTCTGGCTCGTGTTCGACGTGGCGCTGGGGGTTCCGCTCGACAATGGTCTGATCGGAGACTACTTCGGCTGGAGTTAGCCTTCGCGATGCGAGGAGCGCATGGCCCGGAATCAATCGAACCAAACACTCACCGGGTGATACCGACGACGAAAAAGGAGAGAAAAAAATGGTTGTAGCAGAAGGACCCAACGAATATATCCTTTACGCTCAAAACGACCACGGCGACCTCGCCGGCCAGTTTGCAGCACACTGGGGCAATGAAAAATTTTCATCGCTCAAGCCTCGCGATTCCATGGTATTCGTCGCCGAGGCTCATGATAACGGCTGGTGGCATTGGGACATCAATCCTTCGGTCGATGATCAAGGGGTTCCGATCACATTCAGAAGGACTCCGCGCGAGCGCCTGTACGAGTTCATCAACGTCGGGATCGACAATGTGCTCCAAAAAGATCTTTATGCGGGTCTGATCGCGAGCATTCATCATGCCGGTCTCCCCCAACACCGCTATGGCACATTGCCGGCGGTGCCCCGGCGCCAGGACGAGCACACGACAAAATTCATCCGCGAGCGCGAGGTCTTTAATAAGGATCTGCTGGAGAAAGTCGGCCGCATGAAAGAATACGACGGCGTGAGCTCCTCGGACTACATCTGGTTCAATTATCGCATGATGCAGGTGTTCGATCGCTTATCGCTTTTCTTCTGCTGCAACTTCGATCTCGAAAGCGCGACGGCCACGGAGTCGCACTCCCAGGAGGATAAGGAATACGGCAGAGCATTCTACCGCTCGACAATCGATCCGACGCCGGTCCACTTCGGCCAAGCCGATGGCGCGATATCCCTGACGCCTTTAGGGAAGACGCAGTTGATGGTAGATCCGTATCCCTTTGATCAGGCGCCGCTCAAAGTCGCAGTCCGTGGCAGAGTTGTTCCGCGGAGGGCTTATAAGACCCAGCAAGAGTTCAGAGATGTCTATCGGCGGCGGCCACGCGAATCCTTTGAATACACGCTCGTGGCAAAATAGTACCGTGTCCTCACCTACAGCTCGGCCTCTTTGACAGAGTGTCTATCGGCGAGGTGTCATCTCAATGAATGTGCTCGGATTTCGCGCTAGGCAACGACCAACACGTGCCTCCCCGTTTTGTACACGACCTCTAAATCGCCGAAACTTTCTTTCTCAAACCCAGACGGAGGGGAACTCCAATGACCAATGAAGATTGGCCGAAGTTTGGCATCCGCGAAAAAATTACAATGGTATCGCGCATCGATATTGCGGGAGGAGGACAGGTCGTGGTTCAGGACGGAACGGCCTATGTCGGCCATATGGATGCCCCGCATGGAACATCTATCCTCGATGTGAAAGATCCAAAACATCCCCGCGTCATCGCCCATATCGAAATTGCCGATGGTATGCATTCTCACAAAGTCCAGGTCGCCGGCGATGTCATGGTCGTGAACTATGAGAGAGTGAAACCGGACTGCAAAGCGGAGGCGGGTCTCAAGATCTTCGACGTCTCCAATCGCGAAAAGCCCCGCGAACTCAGCTTCTACAAGACCGCAGGAGGATCTCATCGTTTCACCTTCGATGGCAGGTACGTTTATTTTTCGCCGGACTTGGAAGGCTACCTGGGAAACATCGTCATGATCCTGGATCTCAAAGATCCATCCCGCCCCCAGGAGGTGGGACGGTGGTGGATGCCGGGCCAGTGGAGCGCGGGCGGCGAGACGCCCGGGTGGAGAGGATCGGATCATCGCTGTCATCATCCTATCCGCAAGGGCGACCGGCTCTATGTAAGCTACTGGTACGGCGGAATGGTTATTCTGGATATTTCGAACATGAGCCGCCCCAAGCTCGTCAGCCATCTCGACTGGAGCCCGCCCTATCCGGCCCCGACGCATACCACGCTTCCAATCCCGTGGAAGATCATGGATCGCGATTTCCTGGTTGTAACGGACGAAGAAATTCGCGGCAAAATGGCTCCCAAACCGGCTGCCTTTCTGTGGATGGTGGACATCACGGATGAGTCGCATCCAACTCCAGTCTCGACTTTCATGATTCCGCACCAGAGAGAATCGGAAACCTATCTCCAATACGGCGCCCATCAGCCGGCAGAACAGGTGTACGACAACGTTCTTTATGTTACCTGGTTCGCGGGAGGGCTCCGGGCTCTGGACATCTCGAACCCTTACATGCCGAAAGAGATCGGATTTTACGTCCCGGCTCCCGGAAAAGGACAGACCACCGTAAAGAGCAATGACGTTTTCCGCGCTGCGAACGGGCTGCTCTATTTGATCGACCGGTTGAACGGCCTGGAGATTTTGGAAAGCGAATTGTAAACAGCTGCTGCGGTGAGCTCTCAATTGCTCAACAGGCTTTTGAGCTTCTCGATAACTTCCGGCGGCTGGTTGGTAACCTCGCGCGCCAGACTTTCCAGATCCTCACCCCGTTGAAGTTCGGCGTCCCAGTCTCGTTTCTTAGCCTCAGCCAGAAGTTCAGGATCGTTCATTGCTTTGGCAAAACCATTACGTAACAGTTTGACTCGATCCGGCGGAGTTCCCGGCGATGTGACGAACGGACGACCGACGTTGCCGGGCGACACCATTACTTTGACGAAGCGTCTGGTGGTTTCCGGCGTTTTGTATTTGTTCATCAGGTCGTAAATCGTCGGCACATCAGGAATCCGCGGATCGCGTTTTGCTCCTGTATGCACGAGGAGTGAAATAAAGCCGTTTTTGATCCACGTGCGCCCCGGTTCGGCGCCGAATACGGAGCCGATGGTCGTCGCGCGGCAGTGAATCTCGCCCTTTTCGAGCGCCAGATTGGCATCTGCGGTTCCGGGATATCCGGTCACCATATTAAACTTGACACCCGCGATGTCTTCGACAATTTTCGGAATGTAGTAGGAGCTGCTGCCGCGGTTGCCGGCGCCGCATCGTACCTGTCCGGGCGCCTTGCGAATGTCCTCGAGCGTTTTGTAATTGGTATCGGCGCGGACGTAGAGCGATTCGTCGGTTAGCTCCGGTGATCCGATCCAGTTGAATTTCTCCCACTGGAACTGAACTTCTTTCTGTCCGATGAGTTGCCCGAAAAAAAGCCCCGGTCCGAATAAACCGAGCGTAAGGCCGTCAGGCTTAGCCACTTTATAGACATAATTCGCTGCGACCATGGAACCGCCGCCCGGCATGTTTTGCACTACCACACTCGGATTTCCCGGCAGGTGTTTGCCAAGGTGCTGCGCTATGAGCCGCGCCCAACCGTCCATCGTGCCGCCGGTAGAGTATCCGGTCACGATTGTTATCGTCTTGTTTTTGTAGAAGGGGTCGGTTTGACTCGACAGGTCGGGAGCGTGGCTAGCGCACAGCAGTGTCAAAAAGAAAACACTCAAGCGAACGCGCTTGCACACGTGATTTACCTCGCTTTCGGTGCTGCCTTAGAATTTTTCGGAGTCCAATGGTGTCGAGACTTAGAACAATCGTTTATGAGCTGTCAAGCGATTTGTTGTTCCATCAAGCTAGTCGGAGAGGAGAACTTGGGCTTTGAAAGTCGTTGCCAAACGCAAAGCGTGTCTTTTTGAGTCCGGTAAGTTAACCGGTGCATGGGCTAGGTACAAGATGAGCGACGGAATTCATCGGGAGACAAGGCGACATCTTCTAGGGGATTGAAGGAACGATGAGTATTTTTCTCGGTGATGGCTGGAGAAAATGGTGGAGGCGGCGTCACAGTATAAAGAACCGTTGTGTACCGTTTCGTTCTACCTTTCTTAGGCGGTCCTGGACCCGTCGAGATGTTCGCGATCCACGACCGCAACCACGCCCGGCATTTTTGCCGCCTCCGAGGAGTCGATGCAGAGAATTCTGGCGTGCGAGTACGGGCTCAGGAGCGTGGCTCCATAAACCTTCGAGGGCAGATCCGGCAGGTCTTCGATGAACTGCGCCTCGCCCGTGACTTTGTCTCTCAAGTCGATTCTTGGCCGGGTTTCTTGCCAATTGGCCATTTCGGATTGTTGCTGAGTCATGGTTTTCACACCCTGTTTCCGGTCGAGCCGCGGCGCCGTTCGCTCTGACGAATACTTTGCCAGACCGACGCGTAGGTCAGCGGAACTGCTCGAATCCTGCTACCCGTGGCGGCATCAAGCGCGTTCGCCACCGCCGGCGCCACGGCCAGAATCCCGCCCTCGCCCATACCTTTCGCCCCGTAGGGTCCCGGCCCTCCGCCTCCTTCGAGAATGATGGTATGAAACCAGAGCGGCAGATCGCTGAAACGCGGCGGCCGGTAATCCACCAGGTTTCCGTTGATCAATTCGCCGTCGTGGTAGACAAGGTCTTCAAACAGCGCTTGCCCGATGCCGAACACCACGGCGCCTTCGTCTTGTCCGATGCACTGTATGGGATGAATCATTTTTCCCGCGTCGGTAAGCGAAACGTATTTAAGGATTTTCACCTCGCCGGTCTCGGCATCGACTTCAACTTCCGCGCCGCCGAAACCGATTTCCCAGAACGGCGAAGGATAACCCAAAGGAACTTGGTCGCTGCGCGGCACGTGAAAAAACCCGTGACCGAGTATCTCGCCTTCGCTGTCGCCAAAATGGCGTTGCATGACTTTGCGAAAGCTGAGCTTTTGCTCGCCGGCGATCACCATGCCACCTTCGAGCCGAATCAGAGCCGGCGCAACGCCAAGAACTGAAGCGGCCGCTTCGAAAAACTGCCTTCTTGCGTCCTGAGTCGCCTTGAGAACCGCCTGCCCCATGACGGCAGTGGCGCTGCTTGCGTTGGTCCCCTTGTCAAAGGGCGTGTAATGGGTGTCCAGTTCGGCGACCCGAACCCGCTCCGGCGGAACCGAGAGTTCTTCCGCCACCACCTGCAGAAAAGCGGTTCTCATCCCCTGCCCGATCTCCACCGAGCCGGTTGACAGAAGCACGCTGCCATCGTTAAGAATCCTCACCGAGGCGTTGGCCGGTTTGTTGGTGCCGCCGCCGTCTTTCATCGCCGTAGCGATGCCGATGCCCCTCTTTTTGGAGGAAGCTGGGTTTTCGTCGGCGGCGGATGCCGGCCAGCCGATCGCTTCGGCGACGCTCTTCAGACCGGCCTTGAGGTCGCAGTCAATGGGCGTATCGCCCTCGGAAAAGCTTTCGCCCCGTTCCAAGAGATTCTTCATCCTGATTTCGTAGGGATCGATGCCCATGCGCCGCGCGATCATGTCGGTGTGGCTCTCGTAGGCGAAGGCGACTTGCGGCCCGCCAAAGCCGCGAAACGCGCCGGCGGGAACCGTGTTGGTGTAGACCGAATAGGCGTCGGTCAACACATGCGGAATGCGGTAAGGGCCGTGGGCTCGATAACCGGCTTTCTCGGTGACCGAAGGACCCGAATTGGCGTATGCGCCGCCGTTCATGACGACTTCACATTTACGCGCCACGAAGGTGCTGTCTTTCTTCACGCCGGTTTTGATGGTTATTTTTGCGCGCGGCTGGCAGATCGTCCTGAACGTTTCCTCGGAGCGAAACGCCAAGCGGACCGGTTTTCCGATCATGCGCGACAACGCCGCAGCTATTCCTTCGGTTTTGATGCCGCTCTTGGCGCCGTATCCGCCGCCCACGTAGGGCACGACGACGCGCACGGCGCTCAAGGGCAGCCCAAACACTCGCGCCAGTTCCTGCCGCACCGGAAAGGGGCTCTGCGTGGCGGTCCAGACGGTCAGGGTCTCGCCGTCGAATTGAGCCAGCGAGACATGCGGTTCCATCGGATAGTGCTGCGCGCTCGGAAAGGCGAAGGTGTCTTCGAAAATAAAATCAGCGTCGCGAAACCCTTCATCGACGTCTCCCCGGCTGTAGCGGAAATGAAGGCAGATGTTGCTGCGCTCGTGAGCGATGTGACTCCCACCGCGCCCGTAGCGCGGCGCCTTCGCGCCGTCGAGCCGCTCATGCACCAGCGGTGCGCCTGGCTCGAGTGCCTGCTCCACCGTAAAGACGGCGGGCAACTCCTCATACTCGATCTCGATCGATTTGAGCGCGTCCTCTGCGATCATCTCCTCCGTTGCCGCCACCGCGGCCACCACGTCGCCGGCATAGCGCACTTTATCGATCGCCACGAGGGGCTGGTCCTTTACATACGCGCCGTAGCAGGGAAAAGCGACGTCGAGATTTTCTCGGGTGAGGACAGCGAGCACGCCGGAAAGCGATTTCGCGCTCTCGGCATCGATCCGCCGGACGCGCGCGTGCGGCAAAGGGCTGCGCAGCACCTTGGCGTAAGCCATGCCGGGCACGCGCAGGTCGCCCGCGTATAACGCTTTGCCGGTGACCTTTTCCACGCCGTCGACGCGGCGGATACTGCTTCCCACCGCTTCCATCTTGGTCGTCTGCGATTGCACAACATCCATGAGAGCGCGTCCTTTTATAACGGTTCTAACCGACCGACCTCGCCGAGGGTTGCTGAAAAAACGCTCTTGCTTCGACACGCCTGTCCTGAGACTTGTATGATGAATGTCGAGCTCGATCCGCGAGTTCGCCTCGTTGACAATACTGTCTCTGGTCGGCTAAACCCCTGTTATCCCGACGGGAGAAAGGAACGATCATGGGCGAACATATCAAAATGACTCCCCAAGAAGCAAAACGAGAATCCGAGCGCATTCGGCAAATTATTCTGGACACCTATCACAAAGAGATCGAGCCGTCGCCATTCTTCGCCGAACTGCGCGCCGGCACGCTCTCGCGCGCGCGACTGCAAGGGTGGATCAAAAATTGGTACGCGTTCGCCCTCGAAGTCAACACCGGAATGGCGACCGTATATCACCAATTTGTCGGTTTTTTCAAAAGACATCCGGAACTGGAAAATCGCATCGCGCAAAAAATCGGCGAGGAATTCACCACTCCCGCTATCGGCGGTCACGCGCGCATGCTGCCGATCCTCGGCAAAGCCCTGGGCGTCCGCGCGGAGGAGATGATCGAATGCGAGCTGATTCCCGAAGCGCGGGGGCTGGTCGATTTCTTCGTTCGCTCCTGGATCGATATTCCGCTCGCGGAATGCTTCGCCGTGCACATGGAAGAGGAGATCTTCGGTTTTATCTCGCGCGACTTTCGCCAAAGCCTGCCCAAGTACGGCGTCAAAGAAGAAGACATGAAATATTTTCGCGTGCACGAAGAAGCCGACTTGGACGAAGAGCACGGCGGCACGAACCAGGCAATCTTGGAGGTCGCGCTGCAAGAGGGCTACGGCAGCGAGCGCGCCGGTTGGCCGCTCGAATATTGCGGCAAGATCGCCGTCCAGATGGTTGGCAATTTTTACGACGGCGTTTATCGCCGTTTCGCGTAACGAATCAGCGTTCAAAACGTTCCAGACGTTCAAGTCGTTCAAATCGTTTGGTGCGGCGGTAAAGAAAATTCCAAGGTGTGACGGAGTGAACGATTTAAATCCAAATTCCGCAGGCGAACCCATAGAGCGCGCATGCGAGGTGGAACCCTGGAGGAGCGAAGGTGTCTACCATCGGAATTTGCGGGTGACAGAACAGGAGAGCTTAAGGTATAAGTGATCCTGACGAGGGTGTGGCTCTTAGGGTCAGTGGCCTGTTCATTCAGGCTCGCAACGGCCTGAAATGCCGCCCTCGTCACCTGCATCATCCGAGGGGTCGACCGGGATGGTGCCATATTCTCATCAGAATACGTGGCTCTGTAAGTAGACGAGACCGAAGGATGATGAATCGATCTTGTTTACGGAAGGAGGAGCTACGTGTCAGAGAAAAAATCCTTAGAGATTCGAGTCAGTGTGGATGTGGGGTATCGGCGTCACAGTGTGGCGATCGGTTTACCCGATGGACAGGTGTTGGAGGAGTTTGAGATTGCTCACCGGGTGGAAGGTTTTCGAGAGTTTTTCTCGCGTATCGAGAAACATCAAAAGGCACAAGGCTGTGGGGTGGCAGTAGCGATGGAAGGCTACAACGGTTATGCCCGGCCACTCGACAGCCTGGTCCGCCAGCGCGGCTATCGGCTTTACAACATCAACAATCTGAAACTAGCGCGATTCAAAGAGATCTTTCCTGGAGCGGCCAAGAAGGATCGGATTGATGCGCGCAAAGGGTTGGAGCTGTTTCAGCTCCGCGATCATCTCCCGTTGGCCAAGGAAGTCTTACAGGAGGTGATGGGCACGCCCAAGGAGAATGAAATTCTTAAGCGGCTCACCCGTCGCCGGCGGCGACTGGTCAACGAGCGGGTGCGGGTGGTCAATAATCTTCAGGCCGATCTGCAGGCGGTCTGTCCCGGGCTGCTGGAGATTACCGCCGAGGCGGGCAATCAGTGGTTTTTAAACTTTCTTCTCAGCGTCGATACCCTTCACCAACTGGCGCGGCTTCGAAAATCGACGTTACTAAAGATTCCCGCGGTAGGCCGAAAATACGCGAGCCTCATTCAGGACTGGCAGAAGCGGGCGCA
>DASQUN010000454.1:0-5192 GCA_035641275.1 Candidatus Udaeobacter sp.
ATATTCCGACGCTGCTAAAGATGCCGACGGGGTGATCAAGAAAGCGTTGTTGCCTCAAGGTTCGTATCTCTTGTGCTAAAGGGGTGCAAAGAAAAGCTAAAAGCGGATTTGACCCCTTGGGATTCGAGTTAGGCAGGGAATTGGCGGCGCGCACTTACGATGGTATGATCAGAATTTTTTACGACCAACGGCGTGGTCGACGAAGAAACGCAGGAAAACGATCTCGACATCGTTCGCGAGATCCTGAAAGTCACAAAGGAAATGCCCATCGAGCGCGCCTACGATTTCAGCTTCGCAAAGAAAGCGGACAGCGAGCTGACGCAAGCAGGCTGGAAACCTTAAAACCTCGCGCGGCTGGGGCCTTGAGATCGGCTGAGATCTCCGCAGATTGGTTGAGAAAGCCCGCCCGATTGTCCGAAGAAGACTGGTTCAGGTCGGGATCAGGTCGGCTTGGGTACTGAATACCGCTTTGAAATAACGAAAGGCCCGCGAACTACGGACTCAAGCCGATCTTCAATCTTTCCCAATGGTCGAAAAGCAGCCTGTCCCCTTTAATCTCCAGGCAAGTCAGGCACCGGCAGCTTTGTGGGTGGAAAAGGCGGTGTTACTTGGATATGCTGGAAAAGTTTGGAGGGCCATCATGCATAAGCAAGCGTCTTCAACAGCGGACAATTTGGTGTCGATTCGTGTCCCGAAGAAACTGGCGGGCAAAAAAGTAGTGCTTGTCGATGCCGCAGAGTATGCTGCTTTAAAGCGCCGTCTTATGGAAGTCAGCGATGCGCTAGAGAAAATATCTCGGGGCGATGCCGCCTACCGTCAAGGAAAGACGAAGAGCGTCTCCTCTCTAGCAGAGTTAGATCGTTAGCCGGATGCCCCGGCCAATTTCCTCTGTCCATATAACGCCTGATTTTGAGAAGGCGTATCTCCGATTACCGAAGCACATTCGAAATCTTGCGGCACGTAAAGATCAATGGTTTCGCAAAGACGCCTTTGATCCTCGGCTGCGGACCCACAAACTAAGAGGGGAGTTTTCAGCCTACTGGGCCTATTCGGCAACCGAGAGTATCGAGTGCTATTTCGATTTCTCGGCTCGAGCGAAGTTATCTAACGCATGAGATTTATCGCTAAAATTTTTCGCAATTGCGGGCACGCCTAAAGATACAAGTCGAAATCCGGCGCCTGTCGACCTGGCAATTGTCAAAAAGCAAGACTTGACACTAAATTCTGCCCACTAAATTCTGCCGAAAACCATGCCTGTTGACACCCTAAAACGATGGCTGCCTGAGTTGCGGCGAGCAATGATCAAAGTTCGCCCTGAGTTCTTTTCGTGGTCCCGACAAAATCGCGAGCGTTACGGCGTCAATCCTCCGGAAAAAGACAGACGCCGACTAGATGAGGCGCTCATGAAGGAACTGTTTGGAGCGAGGATTAGGTCGTGGAGAAGAGACGTCGATGGGAACAAGAGGATTCCTCTTCGCGAATTGAATCGCTGGAACGAGGCGATTCTGCCGTTGGTCGGAATTGGCGGCGAGGACTGTTTTTATCTAAACGAGTGGCTGGGGGAGAATAAGACCATTCTCGACTTCCCTACTTTGCGAGATTATGACGAGGATGATTACCGCTACCAAGAGAACGCCCGTAAGCGGGATGATCCTTGCTATGCGAGCAAACCGTATCGGGGGAGCCTTTATCTAAGCTGGGCAAGGCTATTCGTCAACCGGAAGTTCACTTACGCGACCTTGTCGATGGCTGCGGGGTATCTATTCTCACACCTTGAGGAAGTGGCAACTCACCTCATCGAGACGCGGATTCCACATCGATATGTCCCGGGAAAGAACCACGGGAAGGCCACAGGGAAAAGTTTTCAATGGGACATGCGGCTGGCGGCCGACGGTCAGGAGGGCCTGCTTGAGGAACTGCAGCATCGAGTATTTGAGTATACCCATGCGCGCTACAACTCGCTTTTAACGGATTGGGATCGCACTAACAAACGAGGTGTTTATTGGGTAGACACGTCCGCGTTTCAAGAGCGCAATGTCCATTTTATTTTCACTGACAAGGACGCGCTCTCGGCCGTTCGTTTCCGATCTTTTGTACGGGACTGTCGTACCATCGAGCGAGGTGCCGATGAATTGAATGACGCCGTCGCAGAAGAAGAAAGCAAACTCAAGACTTTTATCTCCCAACAGCATGAGGAACTGCTGCAGACCTTCGATCCCAGAATCAGACGGCTGCGCCGTCGGCGGAAAATTCTGATTCATAAAGACGCCTTTTAATGATCTTGAATAGAGGTTGCGTCGTAGTAGAAGGCCGCATCGGTGCTAGGCAGGGGCGTCAGATTTTGGCAAATCAAAAGATGTCGAGCCGTAAACAGATCGCCTGGTCGGCAGACACCGACCATACACTCCCACGTTTCCGGAATTCCGGAAACGTGATGGAGAAGCCGCGTGGAAGAGGATGGCTACAGGCAGTCGCCGTCTGTGCCGCCTGCTCGGCAATCCGGTCGCATTTGCCGTCGTCGAACTGCTGACAGAAAACAAGGAACTAAACCCAAGCGAGATTGCCCGTGCGGTTGGCAGGAGCGTGCAAGGGTGAGTACCGTGCTCGGCGCGCTCCGTCTGGCCGAGGTCGTGCGCTACGACACCGATGGGAAGCGCCACCGCTACCGGCTCAAACACCCCCGTGAAGTCCGCAACCTTCTCGCTTCGCTATCCCGCTTTGTGAAGGTTGCCTCCGTGGTCGCCTGTTCGTTTCCATGTTTCCGGAATTCCGGAAACGTGGAAGTCTGCTGGTCATATGATTACAGATCCGTTCGCTAGATTGTGCAAACTCAAACTGAACCACCTATCGGGAGGCAGTTGTTGACCCCGAAATTGATTGTTCGGAATACGGCTAGGGTAGTTTATCCCAAGAATTGTTTAAAGTGCGGCAGGAACTCTGGATTAACGACGGCGACCAAAAATAACAACCATGACCTTCGAAAAAAGGCGGGCAACGTGTTTGCCGATATCGGTTTCGCCAATCCCGAACGCGCGGACGTCAAGGTCCGACTCACTCTGCAGATCTACCGCATCACCAAGAGTCGCGGCCTCACACAGGTTGAATCGGGCGTAATTCTCGGTATTGAGCGACCAACGACGTGGTCGACGAAGAAACGCAGAAAACCGATCTCGACATCGTTCGCGAGGTCCTCAAAGTCACAAAGGAAGTGCCCATCGAGCGCGCCTACGATTTCAGCTTCGCAAAGAAAGCGGACAGCGAGCTGACGCAAGCGGGTTGGAAACCTTAAAACCTCGCGCCGCTGGAGCCTTGCGAGCCTCGGCGCGAAGCGGGAATCTCTCGATTCTCCCGATGGCCACCCGATGTAGCATTGTCCTACCCGTTCGGGGACCTGGCCAAGATAGTCGGGTTGTCGAAGTCTGAGCCTGGGTCCTCACATGTGCTGCTCCACGCAAATCAAAATGGTGCGTTGCCTGAGAAATTATTCTTGTGCGTCGCCGGCAGATTAGTTAGTAGGTTTGCAAAAGCAGTGAATTTTTTTCAAATAGGGGATTGGCAGCGCCGTTTCATTTAGCGATAACAGTTAGCCGAAAATTGAGAGAGATACTCGTTGAACTCAAACGCAAAGTATTTTGATTGCCATTTTCATATCATCGCCAAAAACTTTCCTGTCGTGTCCAATCAAGGATTCATGCCCGACGCGTTTACCAGCGAGGTTTATTTGGACCGGTTGATTCCCATCGCTGGCGACTTGGTGACCCAAGCCGTGTATATGCACTAATAATGGAGTTTCACTGCAAACAGCCGAGTCGGTGTTTACTGTTTACCAATTCGTTCTGAAAACAGTTTCTTCAAAGCGCCGCCTCCAAAGACATGAACTACTGAACGATTTGCATCATGTCGTCCAGGATCATTTAGTTCCGACTAGGCGCTGCAAGAGATCGCAATGAGCAGCGCGATAAAGCTCACCATCGCACATCCGGCTCGCGCCACGTGCGAGTACTCCCAGCGGTTGCGCAACTCGGTCCAATCCGGAGGACGAGCTTCCTTCTGAACGCGGGAGCGATTTACTCGGAACGAGAAAAAGCCGGAACTAAAGCGGTCTAGATTCACGTCTCCGAGCCAAAACTTATTCACCGGATGCGTAGCGAGCCAGTACACCGCCTGCATGGCGATGAGCCCGAGCAGTGCCACCAGAGTCAGCCAGAAGTCCGCGCTTGCGGGCTGCGTCAGGAACAAGAGACTGATTGTCGCAATGGTGCCACCAGCCTCGCCGATGCCGCCGCCATTGGTAAAGCCGGGATAATAGATCGGCTGCACGGCATAATAGGTTTGCTTGTCGAGCCGCATCTTTCCGGGTAACTCGAGCGCGTGTGCGAGAGCCAAGGCCATGGCGACGGCCACGAGAATCACGGTCACAATCTGCAATACGGTCAGCATGAGCTATTGGTGCTCCGTTCCAATTCCAAGAACGAACCGCTGCAATCGTTCTCTTGGTCCGTGCGCTTCAAGCCGGTTGAGCGGCGACGCTGACCATCCACCCAACACCGAAGCGATCGGTCAGCATGCCGAAGCGCGGCGACCAGAAGGTCTTCGCTAGCGGCATCTGAACCTGCCCACCCTCACCGAGGGCGGCGAACACCCGATCGGCCTCAGCTTCATTCGCCACCGTCAGCGACAGAGAGAAACCTTGGAAACTGGGTGCGCCTTCACATCGGCCGTCGGAGGCCATCACCATGGTGTCGCCGATGCGTAGGCAAGTATGCATGATCTTGTCTTCGGAACCGGGCCGAATCATGCCGGGTTGTGGCGGTTCAGGGCTGTCTTTGAAGCGCATGAGCATCATTACCTCGGCGCCAACGGTTTTCTTGTAGAACTCGACGGCTTCCTCGCACCGGCCGGCGAAAAATAAGTAGACTTGGAGTTGCATGGTATCTCCTTTCTGTAATTCGTAATTTCGTCTCAGCGCTTCGCCGCCTTCTTGAGCTGCTCCGCTTGCGTGCGGACGCGTTCCTCTTGCTCCCTCAGCTCGGGCGTAAACTCCGCGCCAAAATCCTCGGCCTCGAACACCTGACGAATCTCAACCTCCGTCTCATCGAATGGGGCGCGCTTGAGCCATTCGACCGCTTCTTGCTTCGACTTAACCTGCCAGATCCAGAAGCCGGCGATAAGTTCCTTTGTCTCGGCGAACG
>DASQUN010000455.1:0-4080 GCA_035641275.1 Candidatus Udaeobacter sp.
CACTACATGAAGCCGTTCAGTTTGTCAATTTCAGGCCCGCTCAACTTTGGCTCAGCCGAGCCTGCCGGAGCCTGAAAAACCGAATGTGGTAACTAACTCCCGACCAGAGCGCAAGCGCAGTTGACAGCGCTAGAAAATACATTCCGGTGGCAAAAAAATCGAATCCCCAATAATTGTAATGAATCAGCAGCGCGACCACCGCAAACGCTTGCAGGATGAACTTGTACTTCCCCAATGTCTCTGCTTGCATGACAATACCTTCCGTAAGCGCAATGCCGCGTATAACCGTAACCGCAGTCTCTCGTGCGATGATCACGACAACCAACCACGCCGGCACACTTGGCTCATTGGACCGATCGAGAGCGGCCAACATAATCAGGGCTGATGCAACCAAGAGCTTGTCTGCCAATGGATCAAGGATCTTACCCAGCTCCGAAACACTGCGGTTGCGGCGCGCTAAATATCCGTCAAAGTAGTCGGTTATCGAAGCCAGCAGGAATAAAAGTGCCGCCAAAACGCCGGAGAGCCGATCTGTGTAGGTGAGTAAATAAACCAGGACAGGAATGATGAGGATGCGAAATAAACTTAGCAGATTGGGAACTGTCCAAACCACAGCGAGACGAAAGCAGATATTCTTTTGTCACCGATTTTCTTACCGCTGAACTTGTCGAATGACCTGCAGGCCGCTTCCCCTGTAAGCATCATAGTAACGGAGCACCCGCCGCACATAATCTTTCGTTTCAAGAAACGGCGGAATCCCTCCGTACCTCTCTACGGTCTTGATGCCGGCGTTGTAAGCGGCCAGGCTGAGTTCCAGGTCGCCTCGATAGCGATCGATTAACAATTTCAAATGACGCGCTCCGCCATCGATATTATCGCCAGGATCGAAAGTATCGCCGACGTTATGAAGCCGCGCCGTGTCGGGCATGAGTTGCATCAACCCCATTGCGCCTTTCGATGATCGAGCGCCCGAGTTAAAGTTTGATTCGGCTCTAATCACGGCTCGAATCAGATCGGCCTCGATGCCGTGGCGGTCGGAAGCCGAACGAATAAGATCCTCGTAGGAATTGGCCGAAACGATCGGGCCCACCCCTTGTCCATTGTTGTCTCTGATAATGCGACGGTACCCCTGGTGACTCGGAACGTTAGTGAAGTTGAGCACTCCCGCCTTGTCCTTGTAAACATAAACATCGGCCATCCCTGGCAAAGGAACCGCAACGGAACTCCAGAGGAATCCAAGGAGCAATAAACGACGGATTATCATAGGGTTGGCGAACAAAAGCCGCGACAGAATAACTTCCCGGCAATGCCGTGTCAAATGAAATTCTACGCGCCATAGCCCCCTACCGCCGAACGTTTGCTCAAAATAGCAGCGCCGGCCCTTCGGAACTCACCAGTTTGTGAATCAAAGGAAAGTCGCCCTCCAGAAAGTCCAGCTGTGACAGATCGGCAACTTGCACCCAAGAGATTTGTTTAAAGACAAGGTTCCGTATTTCGCCTCGATAGTGGTTGATCAGAAAGAACTTGAGCCTTGCCTCGGCCGCGCCCGGGTAGACGTGATTGTGGCCAAAAATTTCTTTCGCCTCCTGGACCTCAATCCCTAGCTCTTCCCTTAACTCTCGCTTCAGAGCATCTAGATAAGATTCGCCTAGCTCCACTTTTCCTCCAGGAAATTCCCACTTTAACGGGAAAACAGAGCTCTCATGGCGCTGACACACCAGTAATCGTTGCTGCCGTAAGATAAGGCCGGCAACGACGTCAATCTGTTTTCCGGTCTCGCCAATCATCGGCGTATCTTGGTATTTCTTATCATTGGTAGAGTTTCTATCGGGACGATCCGTCGACTGAAAGTAAGTAGGGGCGAGAGGATTCCTAGTGTTGAGCAAGTTTTGGCTACGCGGAGATGCTCGCTGTCACCTTGAATCGGTTTGGGCTATTAATCTTTGGAAGCCGAAGAAGGTGCAGCGGAACCGTCTGAGCTTCACTCCACGGCCCGATCATCAGTCATTGTCCGTTCCGCACATCTACTCTCTTACCGTTCTTATCAAAATAGTAACGCTCACGACGGCTATTCTCGTATATTACGCTTCCGTCGGATGTTATCTTGACTACCCACTCCTGGATTGGGCGAATCTCTGGGTTTTTATTTGCTATAACCGGCTGCTGGGTCTTTGAAGTCGTGTGTTCAATCTGTTGCTTTGCCTCTTTTGCAGGACGGCTCGCTGTTTGCCGCTTGCTGGCCGATTCTCCGGACTTTGGCAGCTGCATGACAGCTTTTTTCTGATCAGGCACCGACACTAGCTTTTTTCTAGCGCTTGTGACTTTGCGCGGCGCCTCGACGATTTCTTTAGGCTCCACTTTTGGCGGTTCGTGGGCTTGGGTGTGAGTCGATGTGATATCCTCTTCTCCTATTTCGGTATAAGGCCAAGGTCGGCCGAGATTTAGATATTGGAGCCTGAGGAGCTGAATCATCTGCGTCTTAGAGCCAAAACTACCGAGCTTAAATACCCCTTCATGACAATGATAGTGCTTAGGCCTCTGACCATAGTGACATCCGTACTCATCGAGCTTGCCGTCATGCGGGTAAGAAATGACCGGAACGAGCAGGGTTAAAAGAGAACTTATAGTTACGTGAAGAAACACTCCTGGCAATCTCACGGCCGGCATACGCATTCTCTGATCCTACAGACAAGCCTATCGCCGACGATCGGTAGGTGTCAAGGAAAACCTTCCGAACCGCGAGCATGATGCGCGGCTAAATACCGGGTACTAATCTGGCTGGATTTACCTTTTCGCTAATGCCGAAGGTCAATTGCTCTTTGACCTTTTCCGGATTGAAATAAGTTCCAAATATATTCTGTCCCACACTGTGAACAACGAGCCCAAGTTGGATAGATAGTGGTTGGGATTGTCGCTATGGTGAATTTGGTGGTATCGGGGCGTGACAATCACCCATTCTAGCCACTTCGATGGCCATGTGACATTCATATGCATCCAATTATTGCGCAAGATATGCTCGGCCATGCTGACCCCATTTCATCAACCCCTTAATAGAATTCGAGAAAGTCTTGCGTTTCAAAAGTGTGACTAAGCTTTCGAAGCCGACTTCATGCTATTCTAACAATAGGGATACAATTTGCAGCCTTAGTCCATCCACAATAGAATTCCAACCGAGCTATCGCGAAGGAGTAAGAATCAGGTGAAAGCTACGCAGGCATAGGATGCCGCCGCCTGTCGTGTTCACTGCCAGCGTCACCGTAGACCATGGGCCAGAGCTTTGGACAGTAATGGACCGAGCCCGAGGCAACAGGAGCCAGTCCATCGGAGCGGCAATGGAGACGAAGTGACATGGCGGAGCCGGGATTACGATACCGGTGGGGGATGTTTCAGTTCGCCGGACCGACTTTCTTCGAACTGGCGAGGGAGGTCCTCTCCTCAACGGAGAGGGGGTACGATCTCCTCGCTCCCAAATTTGACGTTACGCCGTTCCGCACCCCCGATGCGTTGATCGACAGCGCCCTAGCGATCATCGGACAGGTCGATAATGCCCTCGATGTCTGCTGCGGGACGGGTGCTGGGATCCGGGGACTCCACGCCCGCTGCCGGCGCCATCTGGTCGGCGTCGACTTCAGCGCTGGGATGCTCGCGGAGGCTCGACGGCGTACTGCGGAGATGCTCTGTCATGCGCCGATCCATCTCGTCCGCGCCGATGCGCGCCATCTTCCCTTCGCGGGTTCGTTCGACCTCGCCGTCTGCTTTGGAGCCCTCGGGCACTTCGTCGGGGTTGACCAGGAACGCCTCGTTGCTTCGATCGCGCGGGCACTCCGGCCGGGCGGACGCTTCGTCTTCATCAGCGACACCGCGCCGCCGATCCTCTCCGTCCGCTTCTGGCTCGCGCATGGCTTCAACGGCGCAATGCGAGTCCGCAATGCCTTGCTGCGCCCTCCTTTCATCATGTACTACCTCACCTTCCTGCTACCAGAGGTAGAGGACCTTCTAGCCCGCTACGGCTTCTCCGTAGAGGTGAAGCGGCTTACGGCGAGGTTGCTTCTAGTGATCGGAACGCGCAAAAGGGAATAA
>DASQUN010000456.1:0-3716 GCA_035641275.1 Candidatus Udaeobacter sp.
GGGCCGCGCTCAGAGAAACCGTAACGTTTCGTTCAGGCCCGGACGGAAGGAATAAGCAGCTTTGGAGCGGATCGGGTGGCGGCCTACAAGGTAGAGGTCCATTGAGCGCGGCCGGAAAGGGCTCGCCCCGAAGGCTTGAGACATTGTGTCGGCGCTGCTCTAGCATCGCTGAGTAATCCGGGCTAGAAATTATTCTTCAACAACTGAAATCTCGCTCTTAACGCCTTTTCGCTTGAGCTCTTCCAGATATATCGGATGAATTTCCGGGGGCTCCTCCTCGAACGGAATCATTTCATGCAACTTGGTCCGGTAGCGGTCCTGGCTGTACTTGGGACTGCGCCCGCGCATGGCAAAGTGGCGCATGGTGGTAGGGCCGGTATTGAAGTGGCCGTGATACATCAAGTCGCCGGGCGAGTAGATGGAACCGGATTTGATCTCAAAGCGTTGACGCTCTTCGCCATCACGCCAAACCATCGCGAAACCTTCTCCTTGCGTTACCGTGACGATGGCGCCCGGGCCGTGGCGATGAAACGTGCTCCGGCTCCCCGGCGGAAACTCCTGCACGTGGCAGCCGTAGGTCGTGCCGGCGAGACCGAAGCGCATGATTTTCACGCCCTTGCCCTTCATGGGATAGTCGTCGAGGCTGAATTGATTCACGTCCGGCACCAGATTGCTTTCCCACGAACGCACCGTCAGCCGCTTATTTTCCTGGAAGAATTCGCGCTCCGGACGGAAGCGGTCGCGGAAATGAAAAGGATTGCGGAAGATAAACTCATCGTTGTGAAAAAGGTTGATCACGTGCGGCGCGTTGGTCCCGCCGATAAAGCGCACCGGCTCGTTGGAGGCGTTGAAATGCTGATAAGCGACGTTCAACGGGATCGCGAAGATCGCTCCGGCGCTCCACTCGAAGGCCTGCTTGGCATTCTCTTCGAACCAGACCGTCGTCGCGCCGCGGCCTTTATGAATGTAGACGAGCGTCTCGAACAGATGGCGCTGCGGCAGGGTCTGTTTGCCCGCGGGAATCTCGCAGACGTAAGCGTCGGTCTCCTGCTGCTCGCCGAGATTGAGATAGGAGCCGAGAACGCCCATCCGGTCCCACGGTTTTACCTCGACGTCCATCAAATCTTCGATAAAAAAACCTTTGACCGAAGGGATGCCCTCCTTCTCCTGAAAAACTTCATAAGGCGTGGGACCCAGACGAATCGGATCCCGATGCGGCAGCCTCATCAATCCTTACCTCCAGGTGCGGCGTTATAAGCGCTGTGACTCAGCAACTGCTATAGTCCGCAGCCCGTGAAACTTCAAGGCAAGTTGTTTACGTATGAACTAATTTGCAAGCGTCGTGTCACGCATGGAGCTGGCGGAAATAGCCGCTGTCATCAATCTCTTTCACATAATGGAGATCCCACAACGTTAGCGGGTTGAAGTCTTTGATTTCCGGATTGCCCTTTAAGGCTAGGGCGAAAACGTTCTGCAGCGCTTCGATCGAAGGATAAGGTTTTTCCTCTAGTGACGCTGCCTGGGTATCGTAGAAACAATCCCACTCCTCGTCATTTTCCATCTTGAGCAACTCCGTGCAGTGTTTTTTGATCATCGCGAGCGTCTTCGCCTTGTTTGTCTTGAAGAAGTGAGTCGCATCGATCAGCGCCAGGATCAACGACCGCACTTCCTCCTCGTGATTTTTCACGTAAGTCGTCGTGGTCGTGAGCGTCACGCCTTCGATCATCGCCATCGGCGGCACTTCCAGGATCCTCGCGCCGAATTTGCGCGCGCGCAGCTGCTCCACCGCGCGTATGAAGGTGGCATCGTACGCACCCTCCATAACCGACCGGGCCCGCTCTGCGCCCTTCTTCGGATCGGTCAGCAGCTCTACATCCCTGCCTTCTTCCAAGCCATGCAAGCGCAGATACAGCCAGACATTAAGTCCGGTGTGACCGTCGTAATCGTCCATCGCCACTCTTTTGCCCTTAAGGTCCTGGAGCCCGTTGATCCCTTTGCCCATAACGAGAAAATTTTCCCGCCATGCGTTGTTGCTTTGGGCAACGTGGACATAGGGATCGCCGTTGAGCGCCCGCCGGGCATAGAGGTTGTGATGATTCCCTGAGACGATATCCAGCTCGCCGGACTTGAGTCCCTCGGCCGCCCGTTTTCTTTGCCCTTCCATCGATCCTAGGTCCATTTCCAATCCGTGCTTCTCCAGAAATCCGCCTTCCTCCATGACCTTCCATAACGGCACATGGCTCGGCGCGCGATAATAGATGCGAATCTTTTTCTTTGCAGCCATGATGATTCCTCCGTCACTGCTTCACAAACGAAGCCCTTTGTTTTGTACGCACTGTGCCAGCGTCTCGTTCTCCCTCACCCTTCCCTCGCTCTCGAGACTGTGTCGTAATACGGCAACATCGGATTTCCCTTCTTCTGTCATTTCGGGCGCAGCGAGAAATCCTTGTTTCGACCAGAGGGAGAAATCTGTCCAAGATCCCTCGCGTTCGCTCGGGATGACGATCCGAAATTGAGACATTCCGACACAGCCTCCTCAGGGAGAGGGTTAGACTGAGGGGAGCGAAAGATAAGCAGTGTGTTAGCCCTTCTGATTTTGTACTAGATCTAGCCTGCCTACCGCGACTTCAAAAGCTTCCAGACCTTCTCTCGGTACTCATGCCTGCCGGTCACAATCCATTGCCAATCCGTGTCGTCGAAGTATTTGACGCCCTTTTTCGGAATGTTACCGGGATTGAGAAAGGACTCATCAACGTCGGTGCGCAGCGTGGCGGAGCCATAGCCACGAGCGTAGATTTCGAGCCCCTCTTTCGACAAGATCCAATTGGCGAATACTTGCGCGGCCTTGGGATGCGGTGCTTTGTTCGCCAATGACAAGAGCCAGGGCGAGCCGTTGACCGTTGCAGGCACGCCGGTAAGCTCGAACACTTCAACTATTTTGAACCCGTCCTTGATGAACGGCCGCACATCGTCCTCGCGACAATTCAGGCAAATCGGCTGGGTTCCGCGGGCCAGCCAGTCCGACATCTGCCGCCGCTCCCGGGTGGGCACCGGCTTCTGCTCGATGTAAAGCGCTTTCACAAACTCTTCCCCTAATTGATTGTAGAAGCGCGCGGCTTCGTTGGCTCCCGCTCCGGTCGTCGTCGGGTCTTCCACGGAAATTTTTCCGCGCCACTTTGGGTTCAACAGATCTTTGATCGATTTCAGCTCTCCGGGTTTCACGTAATCGGTGTTGATAAAGAGAAGCTGTGCGACACTGCTAAAGGGGCGAACGACAAATCTTTCTTCGGGATCCAAAAACCATAGCTTGCCGACCTTCCACTTCGAAGCGTCGGCGACTTCCGGCAGGACGATCAATGGTTTAAGCGGATCGATCATCTTCGCGCCATACAAAGTAAGCGCCGTGGTGTCCGGCCCGGCGAGAAAGATATCCACGCTGTGAATGCCCGCCGAACGCTCCGTCTCCACGCGCGACGCGATTTGGCTCGATCTGCCGGCGATGAATTCGATCGCAATCCCGAACCGCGAAGTAAACTTAGGAATGATCTCGTTACGCATGACCGGATCCGGCGAACCGGCGACTACGACCTTGCCTTCCTTCTTTGCCGCATTGAGGATTTCCTGCCATTGCTTGTCGCCGCCTTGGGTCTGTGCGAACGCTGGCGCGCACCAACTGAGCAGCAGAAGCATCGTCCATGCTCGCTTCATCCGTTTAC
>DASQUN010000457.1:0-11423 GCA_035641275.1 Candidatus Udaeobacter sp.
TCCTTTTGAGCTCATGGACTTGATCGGCAACGACGTTAATTTCGCGGCAACCGAATCGCTGTACCGATCCTTTTTCGAAGATCCACGGTTTCGGCCAAGTCCTATACAGCAGCGAATGGTGATGGGCGGGAATCTGGGACGGAAGACGGGCCGCGGCTTTTACGTTTATGGCAAAAAGTAGCCTCGCAATAATCGGTGAAAGCCGGCTGGCTCGAGAGCTAGAGGATCTCGCTCGGGAGAAGGGGCTGGATGTGTGTTTGCTCTCTGGCCCGGGCGGCCTCGGGCCCGCCACTCCTGTGGTCATCGAGACCTGCGCCGGCGACGGAGCAAAGAAAAAATCGATACTCCAGCAGCTCGACGATCTTCTCTCGCCCGCATCCGTTATCGTGACGTCGTGCTTGGCTTACGGCACGACTCACATAGCCGCGTGGGCGAAAAAACCCGAGCGTATCGTTGGATTCGCGAGCTTCTATCCCTTGAAGGACCGCAAGGTGATCGAGTTGGCCGCCGGACTGCGCAGCACGGAGAACGCAATCAGCACCGCCGAACGGCTATTCAAATCGCTGGGCAAGGAACCGGCTCGAGTCAAGGATGCGGCCGGCCTGACTTTTCCACGTATCTTAAGTCTGATCATCAATGAGGCCGCGCGCGCCCTGGAAGAAGGCGTAGCCAGCGCGGAGGAAATCGATATCGCCATGAAGCTCGGCGTCAATTATCCGCAAGGGCCGCTCCGTTGGGCGGATCAAATTGGTTTGGATGAGGTCTTGGCGGTCCTCGAAGGGCTCGAGCGGGAGACGGGAGATGATCGCTATCGTCCGGCAACTCTGCTTAAGAAATTGGTCACTGCGGGTTTTGTCGGCGAAGTTCGCGGCAGAGGTTTTTATTGGTATAATGAAGGTCAGGTGAAATCATGAAAGAAGCAGTCTTTGTTGAGGCGGTACGCACGCCGATGGGCCGTCACGGCGGAATTTTGAAGGACCTTCGAACCGATGATCTGGCGGCTTACATTATCGCCAAGCTGGTTGCGAAGACCGGGATCAACAAGGAAGAGATCGAGGACGTCTATTTCGGCTGCACGAATCAAGCCGGTGAAGACTCTCGTAACGTGGCCCGCAACGCTGCACTGCTCGCGGGTCTCCCCTATACCATTCCAGGGGCCACCGTGAATCGCCTCTGTGGCTCGGGCCTGGAAGCGATTAATCAGGCTGGACGGGCCATCGAAACCGATCACGGTGATCTCTTCGTCGCGGGCGGCGTCGAGAACATGACCCGAGGGCCTTGGGTGATGGGTAAGAGCGCCGTTCCTTTTCCGCGAGGCGATGTGATGGTTTATGATAGCTCTCTCGGTTGGCGCTTCCCCAATCCGCGCATGGGCGAACTCTATTCGCTGATCAATAACGGCGAGACCGCCGAGAATGTAGCGGAAAAATATCACATCAGCCGCCAGGACCAAGACGCATTCGCTTTGGATAGCCACCAAAAGGCGCTGACCGCACAGCGGGAGGGTCGCCTCAAAGACGAGATTGTTCCCGTTGAGATCCCGCAAAGAAAGGGGCCACCTACGGTATACGACAAGGACGAAGGACCGCGGGCCGATACCTCTTTAGAAAAGCTCGCTGCGTTGCAACCCTCCTTTAAGAAGGGCGGAAGCGTAACGGCAGGCAATTCCTCGCCTCTCTCTGATGGCGCGGCGGCATTGCTGCTCACCACGCCGCAGAAGGCGGAACAGCTGAAGCTGAAGCCCTTGGCTCGGATCGTCGCTTCCGCAGCGGCCGGAGTCCATCCCAACTACATGGGCATTGGACCGATTCCCGCGGCCCAGAAGGTCCTGAAGAGAGCCGGGCTGACTGTTGATCAGATTGACCTCATTGAACTAAACGAGGCCTTCGCTTCGCAGGTGCTCGCTTGCGCGCGCGAGCTGGGCATCGATCTCAAAAAACTGAACGTCAACGGTGGCGCCATCGCGCTCGGCCACCCGTTGGGTTGTAGCGGAGCAAGAATAATGACGACGCTCATCCACGAGATGAAAAAACGCGGTAGCCGCTACGGTCTGGCGACTATGTGCATCGGCGTGGGCCAGGGCATCGCCACGATCGTCGAGCGCCTCAATTAGTAGTGGATAACGAAACCGAACCGCTAGCTTTTGCCATGCTGACATTGAGAAAATAGGCGATGCTGGTTATCTTGCCACGTGATTAAGCTACTCCCTCGATTAGGTCTGTCGTCTGGGGAAACCGTTTTTGGCTCGCTTACCCACCCCATAAGAACGTTTGACAAACGTATCTGGCTAGTGCTGATCGGACTGGCGGTCTGCATTCTTGCTTTCGTTCAGTCTTTGAATATCTTGGCCAGTAAAAATCGCGAGCAGGTAAATCAAGAGCTGCAAAAACTCATCGGTACCAACGCCACTTTCGACGGTCTCGAAGTGAGCCTGTGGGGTGGTCTCGGCTTTTCCGCCAAAGGGTTTCGCATTGCCGATAATCCGCGTTTCGCCGCCACTCCCTTGCTCCACGCGACTGAATTGAAATTGGGGGTGAGCTTGCCGCAACTATTGCTCGGCAGAGTCGTCATTGACTCTCTCACTTTTAAAAATCCAGAATTGCAGGTCATCACTGACGAAGAAGGACTTTTGAATCTTACCGGGTTGCGATTCAGTAAAAAAGAACTCGGCGTCATTCCCAAATTGCGCATGACCTCGCCGGAAAAAAAGCATCCAGCGGTCAGTTTCCTGGTGACGAAAATACGGCTGAAAAACGGGCGTGTGGATTTTTTCGACCGCTCGATTAAGGAACCGGCGGAGATTCAAATCAAGAATATCGACATGGACGTCGATGGCCTGGACGCCGAGGCAAAAACAGGCTTTAGACTCGCCGCAGCGCTAACCGAGGGGCTACGACACGACGTTAAGATCGAAGGCCAGCTCGGACCGATCCAGCACGATGGCGGCTGGTCCCAACAGCCGGTCGACCTGGAGATACGATTCGATTCGCTTCATGTGCCGATGCTTGCCCGCGCTATGCCCTTTCTCAGAAACAAGATACCACGTGAACTCGATGTTACCGGCCCCATGGCACTCCGGGCGAAAATGGCAGGGACTTTCGAGCAGCCTCGCCTCACGGACGTGACCCTCAAGGTCCCTTTCTTCGGCTCTTCGGACTATAACGCCGTCTTGACGGGCGCGATGGAATTATCCGAAAGCCGCGCCTGGAATGAGGCCCAGGTTAAAGGAAAGCTGACACTCGACCCGGTCAACCTGACCAATCTGCGTAATTTGCCAATTCTTAAGCAACTCCTGCCCGTTGAGCTTGCAACAGAAGGCTCGATGAGCGTTTATAGTCAATTTGAAGGCACCTGGGAGCAACTGCGCATCGGTGCCTTAATGAAGGCGGACAAGAGTGAATTGCGTTATAGAGATTGGCTTCGTAAACCCGCCGGCAGTTCAGCTCGACTCCAGGCGAAGATCTCGCGGCAAAAAAGAGGGCTAGTGCTGCACGAGTCAGAGCTCAATCTCGGGAATTCCACAATGACGCTTTCCGGCATGGTTGAGGAAACGGCGGAGAGTCGGTTGAAACTCAAGCTGCATAGCCATCTAGGCAGCCTCGCGCCCTGGGGTCATCTGCTTTCACCTTTGTCGTTCTATGGCATTGGCGGCTGGGTCAATTGGGATATCACGTTGGAAAAGAATCTTGCCTTCTTCGACAGCGGCTGGGTTATCCGGGGCAGACTAAAACTCGATGATGCCGAGTTGAGACACAAGGAAAGCGGCAGAAAGATCGATCATCTCAATGCCAGTATTTTATTCTTGGGCAGCGAAGCACGCGTCGAAAACGCTTCTTTTCGTTTAGGTTCGTCCCGCTTGTCCATGGCCGCCGATGTCGTAGATTTCTCCGGGCCAAAGGCAATTTATAAACTATGGTCGGCGGAATTGAACCCGGCGGATCTACCCGCCTTTCCCGTCGGCAAGGCCAGTCGGATCGGAAACCTGACGTCAAGCGGGACCGTATACATGCAAGATGGCGCTCTTTGGGCGCAGGGATCCCTCGCTTCCTCCGAGGGGCGCTTGCAGGACACTGCCTACCGAAATCTCCGCGCCGATGTTGCGTGGTCACCGGCGGGCATGAACTTCAAAAATCTTACTCTGCAAACCATGCAGGGAACCCTTCGTTCCGAGGGTTTCTGGCTTGTACATGGAAAGCGGTCCAACAGTTTTGAAGTCGCGTCGCAAATTGATTCGGTGGACATCCCGACGCTCATGAGTCAGCAGTTTCCCCAGGTAAGAAATCGGGTCGAAGGACAACTCAACTTTCGCGGTCGATTCAGCGCGACGACTCAAAACGGCCGCCTTCTCCGACACGATCTGAAAGGGTCGGCTGAGACAGGAATTCAACGCGGCACGATCAGAGATTTCAATCTAATTTCGCTGTTTTTTCTCAGGGGGAACGAGTCACCTTCATCCAAGATATCTGCCCGTCTGCCGACGAACCTCGTCGCTTTGGTGGAGCAACGAGATACACCGTTTGACAATCTCAAGGCTAATTTTACGGTAGAGCAGCAACGGATCCGCACCCACAACTTGTCGCTCTCAACCCCCGACTACACCCTCACGGCAGCCGGCTGGATGGCATTCGATGGGCAGACAAAGTGGAATGGTTCGCTGGTTCTGGCGCCATGGGTTACACAGGAGCTTCAGCGTGAGTACAGAGCGATTCGCTACCTGCTGGATCGGCAAGGAAGGCTTTCGATCTCGTTTCGAGTCGAGGGCACGTTCCCGAATATTCGGGTGCGGCCGGAAAGCCGCGCTCTGGCACAAATCCTTGGCTGGCGTTCTCCGGTGAGCGGCGAAAAGGATCCCAATAGTGAAGAAAAAAAGGGCTGGCTTCCCGGGTCGCTAGAGCAGTTGCTCCACCGATAGGCTTTTGACGCCATGGAACTCCGACCGATTTATCTCGAAATCCTTCCTGAGCACATTGCTTACATCAAGTTCATATTCGAATCCTATGAAGAAGTGGGGATCATCAGGACGGTTGACCGCGCCAAAGCGATTATCGTGCTCCTGGTCATGGACGACTTTATCGAAGTCGCGCGCCATATTCTGGACTCGCTGCAGCGGGACATACCCCTTGCCGAGCTTTCACGAGCTCCTGAGCTTGGCGACGATTGGTTTATGTCTGAGCTCGCCGCCGAATCCTCGTAGCTTCCGACCCACGGGACCGTCCTGGCGTATTGGAGCACTGGAGTGTTTGAGCGTTTGGCGCCGAATCTCTGTCCTGTTTATTCCATTACTCCATCACTCCAGCACTAACAGCGCGCGGGGGTTGTAACAGGTGCACGACGGTAGCTTCTTTGGACCTTCCATGAACAAGAATTCCCAAGCAACGGCTTCCAGCCCAGAACGCGCGCGCCAAAGAATTGTCGATCTATTCGCAAAAAAACCGCGGTCTCGACTCACGCCGGCTGAAATCTTAAGGCGAGCTGGATTTTCACACGATGAGCTCCAGCTCGTCGTGGAGAACCTTCGAGATCTCACGCGTGAGGGCCGGCTGGTTCGCCTGAAGAAAAACCATTACGCGCTGCCGGACAGCCAGAACTTGGTGACCGGCAGAGTCCACGCCCATCCCGACGGCTACGGCTTTCTGCTTCCGGAGGATAAACACGCTGAGGATCTATACCTGAACCGGCGGGAAATGCGCCACGTTATGCATGGCGATCAAGTGATGGTTCGCGTTGACCGCAAGAGGCGCGGCGAAGTGGAATCCCACATCGTGCAGGTCCTGAAGCGGGCACAGAAACGACTCATCGGGACGTACAGCGAATATGAAGGTAAAGGCTATTTGATTCCGATGGATCCGAGAATTGCCGCCGCGATTCCGCTGCGCCAGAGCCAAGTCAAACCCGTGAGGGGCAAGGTCATCGCCGCCGAGATCGCCCGATATGGAACGGCGATGTCGGGCCCTGAAGGCGAGCTCGTGCAGGTGATGGGCGACCCCGATGATCCGGAAGTTCAGGTTCAGTCGATCGTCTTCCGCTACGGTCTTACAACCAGTTTTCCCGAGGCCGTGCACCGCGAGATCGCCGGTTCTTCGTTTGCGATTGGAGCAGAAGAGATTGCCGCGCGGGCCGACCTCAGGAATCTGCCGATTGTGACCATTGATGGAGAACAGGCACGGGATTTTGACGACGCCGTATTCGTGCGAAAAACCAATGGCCGTTACGAGCTTTTCGTCTCGATCGCCGATGTCGCCTACTACGTTCAACCGGAAACGGCTTTGGACCAGGAAGCTTACGGCCGTGGCACCAGTGTTTATTTTCCCGACCGGGCTATTCCTATGTTGCCCGAGGCGCTTTCGAATGGCATCTGCAGCCTGAATCCCAACGAAGACCGGCTCACCAAAACCGTGTGCATCGAGATCAATGCCAAAGGGGAAGTGACCGGTAGCCGTTTTTTCAACTCCGTCATCCGCAGCCACGAGCGCATGACCTACACGGATGTGGGCCGGATCCTGGTCGATAAAGATTCCGCGTGTTTAGAACGGTATCGAGATCTCGTGGATCAGTTCAAACTCATGGAAGAGCTGGCGCTGCTAATTAACGAAATCCGCAAGGCGCGCGGCAACCTGGATTTCGATCTTCCTGAGGCGGAAATCATCCTCGATCTTCAGGGCGCGCCGGAAAATATTGTTCGCGCCGAGCGCAACATTGCTCATCGGATCATCGAAGAATTCATGATTGCGGCTAACGAGGCAGTCGCCCGGCATCTAACCGAACAAGACTTTCCGCTGCTCTACCGCGTCCATGAAGGACCGGATCAAGAACAGCTGGAATCTATTGCGCCGTTTCTCTTGAGTCTTGGCTATCGTTTGCCAGTCAAACGAGAGAGTATTACGCCCTTAGAGATCCAAAAGCTTCTCGAAGCCTGTCGCGCCAAGCCCGAAGAGAAGGTCATCAACCATGTTCTGCTTCGCGCCATGAAGCAGGCCCACTATCAGCCCGAAAACATCGGCCATTTCGGCTTGGCGTCGACTTGCTACACTCATTTTACTTCGCCCATTCGACGCTATCCTGACCTGATCGTGCACCGGATTCTGGAGCGATCGCTGCAAGGGAAAAAGTTGAAGTCGGACGAACGGGATGCGTTTCTCAGTTATTTGCAAGAAGCCGGCAGAGGTACTTCCGAACGGGAGCGGGTCGCCATGGACGCCGAGCGGGAGATGCTGGATCTCAAGAAAGCTCAGTTTATGATGGACAAGCTGGGCGAGGAGTTCTCCGGCGTGATCACGAGCCTCGTCAATTTCGGTTTCTTCGTCGAACTCGACGCCTATTTCGTCGAGGGTCTGGTTCGCCTCTCGACTCTGACGGACGACGACTATCATTACTATGAAAAGGAATACGTGATCAAAGGCAGCCGTCACGGGCGCAAGTTTCGCCTCGGCGACCCCGTCCGTGTGAAAGTGGTCCGGATCAACAGTTTCCGCAGCGAGATAGATTTCGAATTGGTTCGGACAGACGAAGACAGCCGGCCATGAACTCTTGCGGGAGTGTTTGGAATGACGCTTCGGTCTACCGCCTTAGCCTTCCGGCTGAGGAGACTGTGTCATGATCAAATTCGGATTGTCATCCCGAGCGACAACGCGAGGGATCTTAGATTCTCGCTGCTCCAGACTGTGTGAAAAGTAGCCGTCCGCCCTTCGACGAGGCTCAGGACGAACGGCTAGCCCGGATTTTCATGGACCGAGGAAAAACCGTCACACAATGTAAACCGAGAGACAAGCCCTTCCGGCCGCGGTCAATAGGCCTCTACCTTGTAGGCCGCCACCCGATCCGCTCCAATGGTGGTGGCTCCCACGGTCCGGGCCTGAACGTAACCTCCACGTCCCTGTGCCCGCAGCCTCCCGGACTCGCCTCTCGGTCTCGCTCGCAAGAAGGGAAAGCCGGGGCGATACGAAAGCCGGCGCACCGAAACGCACCCGTGTCAAAGAGCAGAAGAGGTTCGGATTAACCCCAGTGACCGGACCCTTGATAATCCAGGATACGCCTACGTTCCGGCCAGAAATAGTGAAAGAGATCGCAGCAGGTTTCGTGCGATTGGGGGAGAGGGCCACGGAGGTATTGCGCCGGCTCGAGGAGCGGCCCGGCTTTCCCGGTGCGCAACAGCATGAATCATCAGGGCTAGCTACTTGATTTGGTGCACCTCGCTTCCGTTCGTGGTGAGCCAGTGAACCACGAACGGAGTTTCCACAGAGTCTGTCGCTCGAATGACCGAGGAAGGAAATACGATGTTTCCGTATTGCGACACAGTCTCCAGGCGGGGAAGCAGCGCGTTTCAATGTTTTCGGTGTTTCACACATGGGTGAAAACCAAAATAGTGAAGCAGCGGCAACGGATTAGCGGCTTCGCGCCAGTTATTCGTAGCGCAACGCTTCGATGGGATCCAGACTCGCCGCTTTCTTGGCGGGATAAAAACCGAAGAAGACGCCGACGGCGCCGGAAAACAGAAAAGCAATGGCGACGATGGTCGGGCTCACGAGCGTCGGCCATTGGGCCCAAAATTTCAAAACTTCCGAGCTGGCAATACCTAGCAAGATTCCCAAAATGCCGCCGGTTGCGGCCATCACCACCGCTTCGACGAGAAATTGCAGCATGATGTCACGGCCGCGGGCGCCAACCGCCATGCGGATGCCGATCTCTCGGGTCCGCTCGGTGACCGAAACCAGCATGATATTCATGATCCCAATCCCACCCACCAGAAGTGAAATGGAAGCCACGACGCCCAGTAGGACCGCCATTACATTAGCGCTGCCGGATGCCGCTTCGGCGATGTCCGACAGGTTACGGATGGAAAAATCATCGTCGCGATCCGCCTGGATCCTGTGACGCTGACGCAACAGCAACTTTATCTGTTCTTGGGCCTGTTCCACACGATCGCCGCTGGTCGCCGAAAGGATGATCGTCTGAACGTAAGTGATCCGCATCAGTCGCTTCTGCATGCTGGTATAAGGAATAATAACGGTATCATCCTGATCCGTGCCCTGGCCGCTCTGCCCCTTCGCGGCGAGTACGCCAACTATGCGAAATGGAATGTTGCGAATGCGGACTACGCTGTCGACAGGATCGTCATTACCGAACAGATTCCTGACCACGGTCTGTCCCAGCACGGCCACTTTGGCGTCGCTTTCGATATCGCCATCGTGCAGGAATCGTCCCTGCGCCATCTGCCAGTCTCGAATGTGTTGGAATTCAGGCGCGACACCCTGAACCATCGTGCCCCAATTGAGATTCCCCGCAACCACCTGTTCGCCACGGCGCAAAATGGGGGAGACAAACGCAATGGACCGGACCTCTTCCCTGATCGCCTTGGCATCACTGTCTGTGAGCGTGTTGACGCTGCCAAAACCTATTCTAACACCGCCCTGACTTGTCGTGCCTGGCAAAATAATCAACACGTTGGTGCCTAGACTGGCAATCTGCGCACGAATGGTCGCCTTGGCGCCTTCACCGATCGCAACCATGGCAATCACGGCTCCAACCCCGATGATAATTCCGAGCATCGTGAGAAACGATCGGAGCTTGTTCCGCGCCAGCGCGCGCAGCGCGATTCTAAACGTCATGAGCCACATAGTCGATCGCCGATATTGGATTTTGGATTTTAGATTGCCCTGGGATTGCTTAGACTATTGAACTCTTGATCCTTTCAACCCTTCACGCTTTCTTCTGGTCCGCGATAACTAAGCCGTCGCGAAAGAGGATCTGTCTTTCCGCGTAGGCTGCGATGTCGGATTCATGGGTCACAAGAACAACGGTAATGTTTTGTTCCCTCTTCAGCCGTTGAAACAGCGCCATGATCTCGCCGCTGGTCGCGGAATCCAAGTTTCCTGTGGGCTCGTCCGCGAGAATCAAAGAGGGCTGGTTGACCAACGCCCGGGCGATGGCAACCCGCTGTTGCTGCCCGCCGGAAAGCTGATTGGGCAGATGATCCACGCGTTGCTCCAAACCCACCAAGGAAAGAACTTCCAAGGCGCGCGCGTGCCGCTGCTTGCCGGCGAAACCGTTGTACATCATAGGAAGCTCGACATTTTCCACCGCGGAGGTACGCGCTAGCAGATTGAATCCCTGGAAAACAAACCCGATCCGCTGATTGCGGATATGCGCCCACTCGTCGCGCGATAAGGAGCCGACTTCCTCGCCTTCAAGGAAATACCGACCCCGCGTAGGCCGATCAAGGCATCCTAAGATATTCATGAAAGTGGACTTGCCAGAACCGGAAGATCCCATGACCGCGACAAACTCACCGCGCGCGATGGCCAGTTCAACACCCCTAAGGGCAGGCACCTCCACATCCCCCATGCGATAGGTCTTATGCAGATCCTCGACGCGAATGATTTCGCTCATCGGAAGCCGAAACCGCCCGGGCGCGCCGGTTGGAAGGGATTGGTAATTCCCGTTGGGTTCTGAGACGCCGCGCCGCTTGCCATTCCAATAATGACCAAATCATTCTCGTTCAGGTCGCCGCTCCTCACCTCGGTCTTGGACCCATCGGTGATTCCAAGCTGGATCTCGACGGGTTCCGCTTTGTCGTCTTTGAGCACGTAAATAGAAATTCGTCGGCCGCCGCCGCTGCCACCGCCACCGCCGGACGAGCGGCTCGTTCGTCTGGCGCCTACTCTCGGCGCTACCCGGCTTTGCTCCTGACGCAACAACTCCTGGGCTTCGTTCTTCTGATCGGGCGGCTTGAAACGCATGGCCATATTCGGGATCGTCAGAACGTCTTCTTTTTGACTCACCAGAAACTGCACGTTGGCGGTCATACCCGGCTTAAGGAGCAATTCTTTATTATCGATTCTTACCACGGCGTCATAAGTAACGACATTTTGCAGCACCGTGGGCGCATGGCGCACCTGGTAAACCGTTCCCTTAAAGCGCCGCGCGGGAAAGGCATCGACGGTGAAAGTCACCGGTTGCCGTTCGTGCACATTGCCGACGTCCGCTTCATCGACGCTCGTGTGAACCTCCATTTTTGAGAGATCGTTCGCGATGGTAAATAACGTTGGGGCCTGGAGCGAGGCGGCGACCGTTTGACCGACGTCGACGTTGCGTGAGATGACGATGCCGTCGACGGGCGAGCGAATCACGGTGTTATTGAGATCGACCATGGCTTGGTTCAATCCCGCTTGGGCTTGCGCGGTCTGGGCTTTATTGACTTCCAACTGTGCCAGCGCGGCGTCATATGCGGTCTGCGCGATGTCAAGTTCGCTCTGCGCCATTAATTCTCGACGCCTCAACTCTCGATTCCGCTCCAGTGTTCGCTGCGCATCAACGACGCTCACATTGGCCTTGACCAGGTTGGACTGCGCGGCAAGGAGATTGGCCCGCCCCTGATCCACGGCGGCCTTGAACTTGTCTTGATTCAACTGGGCAACGACCTGACC
>DASQUN010000458.1:0-5230 GCA_035641275.1 Candidatus Udaeobacter sp.
TCTGATTTATTCTTGCTTCGAGTCTGCTTTACGCTTCTTGCTTCGAGACCCCCGGCGTGCATCCTTTTTTTCCACCGCAGTAGGCCTTGCCGCAGATAACTCGGGTCGATGGCCAAAGTTTCACAGATGCTCTCAAAGGAAAACACCTCATCGCTGCCCTTTTCCATGATCCAGTCTTCTACCTCACGGAATCGGGTTTTCCCTTTGCGGTCTTGGGCACGAACATATTTCTGGAAACATCCAAAAGCGTCTTGCAAGACTGCCAACATTAGTTCCTTCTCCGGGTCGAGACGAGCCATCCTCCGATAGACGTCCAAAGCCTGCTTCGGAAGAAGAGCGTCTGGCTCGAAAAGGGAGTGGAGTTGTTCTTCCGGACCTAAGCTTGCTGGATATGCCATAAAACCGCCTCTTGCTTCTCTGAGACGGCAATTCGGGTGCCAGGACGAATTATTTTGAAATTCCAGGAGGTTAGAAAAAGGCCGTGGATTAAACTAAAGGCGTGAAAACGTCGACTGTGACCAATCTTCACGTTTCGAAAGAGTTTCCGCCACCAACAGTGAAAATAGTTTACACGGCACTGAGCTACGATACGAAGAGAGCGCAAGGGACCCGAAACAAACACTCATGCGCGCGCGGGAGAAATCGATTCATACTGGAGTACAACCAGAACTCTTGATTGTGAGCAGACTGTTTACATCTATCAGAGCTTTTGAACTTTTCGGCTATTAACAAGAACGGTTACGAAAGTTCCTATGGCTCACCCGGAAGTTTTTTAGTCCCACGCCAAAACTGTCCGCCATTCTCGTGAGATTGAGCAGCTGTACTGCTTGTATGTTTACGCGCTCACATTAACCCGAACCTCTTCAGCTTGTTGTAGAGGGCTCGCCGACTGATGCCAAGTATCGACGCAGCCGTTTTTTTATTTCCGCCCGTAAAGGCAAGGGTCATCTTAATAAGCTCTTTTTCTGCAGCCTCTAGAGTCATTCCGAGACGGATCGGGAACGTTCTCTGACCGGCATCTAGTTTAGCCGCCTCTCTGATTCGTTCAGGTATGAGGTCGGGAGTGAGTTCTTCTCCTTCGGCCATAAGGACTGCACGTTGAATCACGTTCCTGAGCTCCCGTACGTTCCCAGGCCAGGGGTAACGCCTGAGGCAGCGATAGGTTTCCGGAGAAACGACACGTACTTTCTTCCGGTACGCGGCGTTGAATAGAGTGACATAGTGATCGGTGAAAAATGTTACCGCGCCCGGACGATCGCGGAGCGGCGGGACATGGATGCGAAAAACATCCAGGCGGTAATAAAGATCTTCCCGAAAGCGTCTTTCTTTGACGGCCTCATCGATATTCTCGTTGGTTGCGGTGATGACGCGCACGTCAATCGCGATATCCTTCGCCCCTCCCACTCGGCAAAGCGTTTTTGTTTCCAATACCCGGAGAAGACTAACCTGTGCTTTCTGGTTCATCGTGCTGATCTCGTCGAGGAAGATGGTTCCATGATTGGCTCGCTCGAACAGACCCTGACGTGTCTCAGACGCCCCTGTGTACGCTCCTTTTTCATGACCAAACAGTTCACTGGCTATTAGCTCTGGGGCGATTGCGCCGGTGTTGACTGGTATATAAGGGTTGTCCTTTCTCTTGCTTCTTTTGTGAATTGCCGCGGCAACCAGGTCTTTCCCGGTACCCGTTTCGCCGGTTATCAACACCAGGACATCCGTGCACGCGGCTTCCGTTATGCGCTGGAACACCTCCCGCATGGGTAAGCCGATAGCCAGCATCCCTTCAAACTCAATTGGGATACGGACTTCGGGATAAGAGAGCATCCTTTGCTTGCTAGTGCGCTTTTCCAAAGCCAACTTCACAAGCGCGCAAAGTTTGTTCGCATCGATCGGTCGCTGAATGAACTGATAGTTTTCGTTTTTGATACCGGTGGATGCGGGATCGCCCTCGTCCCAAGACACGATAATTATCTGAGTGTCAGGAGAATTCCTCGAGAGCACCTCAAGTGTATCGGCGCCCTTGACCCGCTCGCTCTTTGAGACATCGGCGTCCCAGACAATGATGTCGTGAGCGTCTCGTCTCACCTTATCTAGGACGGTGGCAACGCAGGGTACGCTATCTATCGATATCTTGTCTTGTGCAAATCGCCGTCTGAGCAGCGACTGAATATCGCCTTTTTTGTCACAGACTAAGAGCTTAGGCATGCCGAATTGGCGCCTCGTCCGTTCTCAGACGGAAGGCTTGATGTTCTGGTTCATACCAAAGGGTTCTTAGGATCCCACTTGTTCTTCACGTCCACGAGGCGCTTCCATGCCTCCGGCCCGTATGCTTGTTCGAAGAAGTCCTCAATCAGCCGGTGGCTAATTGCGAACGCTCGCCAATCTCCACCGCCAACAATCTCCCTTGACCGCCGTGGATGGGTATGGGAGTACCATGACGAAGAAGGGAAGCCAGATGGGGAAAAGTGACGTTTCGAAGGTCTACTTTCCCTGTGCTGGAGGGATAAGACGAACCGCGCAAAGCTTTACTCCTGCATTCATCCTTTCGTTGCTTTTGACACCAACGCCCCCCGAATCTCCTGCAGCTTCGCTTTCACCTTGACCCTATTCTCGCGGCCCATCCGCACCAGGATCTTGTGCCCCGCGGAGAGCCCCTCCAGCTCCGGATCGGCAAACTCGTACAGCACTCTGGGTTGATTGAGCAGCACCGGCCCGTGCACGTCCGGCACCTCAAGCAGATGATCGATCACCTCCACGACCCGATCGTTGAAATACCTGTCCGGGTAGCCCAGATTTTCATACTGCTCTTGGAACACCGGATAGAAGCGCGTGTACGTTGCTACTAGCGCCTCGGTCGGCACCGCTTCCGCCAGGCGCACATAGGGGCGATATCGCGCGGCATTCTCCGGGCTGAGGGCGAGACTTTCGCCCGTGCCCGCTGTGACCGGAGTCCCCGGCACCGCCTTGACCGGCATCAGCCGCAGGGACACGTTCTCCCGAGGCAAATTGTCCACAGTCGCCACGACGCGGCGGACGATGTCCTGCAAATTGAAAAACTTCTCCAGTCTTGGCCCGAACAACGCCGCTAACGCATCCACCATCGCCCCGTCGCTCTCGTCCAGCGCCGGCAGCGCCTGCGCGGGCGGCCCAACTCCTTCAATGGGATACCGAATGGCCGGCTGCTCCGCGGGAGCGGGCGCGGACGGCGCCTGCGGTTGCGGCCTCTCCCCCATGACCCAGAAATACAGGGCAACGGGACCAACCACCGCGACGACCGGAATCAACCACAAGAACGTTCTCTTCATAACCATGAACCTCCATGTGCGTGCTAACGGCCTATGAGATGCTTTCTACGAATTCGTCAAACCATGTCCGCAGGAATGATCTGAAAATCAGGCTACTGCCGAGCATATGTCTCAGCCGTAGACATGCCGCCTGAACTTGCATTTATACTTAGGTTGTTGCCGCTGTTCTCAAATTTCACTGTAGTTGAGCGGTTAATTCAGCAACATTCGGTGGCGCCGCGAAAAAAATCAGAAGTTTAGTTCCGTCGAGACGCCACGTTTCCACCCCCTGAACGTTACTGCCAGAGAATGTTGCGGTAAACGTGCCATTGGAACTGAACTCGAGCACATCGTTACCACCGCAGGAGATAATGTAACCGTCGCCTACAGAAACAGAAGCGGGGCAATTTGCTGACGCATCGGCAGTAGCAATAGAAATCTGACGCCATCGTCCCGGACTTACGTCCGAGGGTCTGCTAAGGTGAACCTAGACTGAATGCCAGCAGCATGGCCCCACTCCTGATTATCATCGCTTTGGATATAGGACTCATGACTTTTACCTCCTTCGTTAAGTAATTTACATTTTTCTCTACACATCGGTTCAGTCTGGACCCTTTGTCGCCTCGATCGGTTGTGGCGACAAGCGCCGCAGGCGCCGCCATAGCGGCAATAGCACGGGAACAAAAAAGAGAAACATGGCGATTCCAATAAAAATCGCGGCGATTGGCCGGGTAAAGAAGATTGCAATCGATCCGTCGGACAGGATGAGGCTCTGCCGAAGCGCCTCTTCTGTCATGTCCCCCAGAACCAGCGCGACTATGAGGGGCGCCAGTGGATAATCCAGTTTTTTAAAGATGTAGCCGACGAGACCAAAAAGGAGAACGAGACGTATGTCGAAAGTAGAATTATTGACGGCATAGGCGCCGATCATGCTCAAGAGTACGATCATCGGAGTCAAGATTGGAGCGGGTATACGCATAATGGCGGCGAAGAGGGGAACCAGAAACAGGCAGAGCAGAACTCCCATCGCGTTACCGATGTACATGCTGGCAATGAGCCCCCAGACAAACTCCTTCTCTTGGATGAAGAGTTGAGGACCGGGGAGAAGTCCCCAGATATAAAGGCCACCCAGAATCACCGCCGCGGTCGGAGATCCCGGTATTCCAAGGGTCATCATCGGCAAAAGGGACCCAATCCCTGCGGCGTGTGCGGCTGTTTCCGTAGCCATGACCCCTTCTGGTATTCCTGTGCCAAATCGTTCCGGATGACGCGAGAATTTTTTAGCTAGTCCATAGCTCAAAAACGATGCCGGCGTGGCTCCCGTTCCCGGCATAACACCGATCCAGAAACCTAGAAGAGTACCAGTGACCAGGGTTGAAATATTGCGCTTCATGGTTCGCAGGACAGTCCAAAACTCCTTGAAACCGACCCTTCCTTGAACCCCTTTTATATCCAGTGTCTCTTCAGCGGAATGAACAATCTCTCCTATACCGAAAAGGCCAATCGAAACGGTAATGAAGCTGAATCCACTCAACATCGTGATCGAATCAAATGTGAGTCGGGGTCGGCCGGTTACAATATCAAGCCCAACCGTGGAGAGGATAAATCCAATCGCCGTCGCCGCGAGGGTTTTTGCGGCCGATGAACCTCCGAGGCCTGTGAACGTACTGAAGGCCAAGAGTAGCACGGCAAAATTTTCAGGCGGTCCAAAGCGCAACGCGAATTCGGCCAAGGGAGGAGCAAAGAAGCTGAACAAAAGCACCGCAATTAGAGCGGCAAAAAAACCTGGCACAAAGGCCGAGCCTAGAGCAAGCCCGGCGTGTCCCGACTTCGCCAGGGGATGGCCATCGAACATCGTCGCGACCGACCAGGGTTCTCCAGGAATGTTAAATAGGATTGATGTAATCGCGCCCCCGAAAAGGGCCCCCCAATAGATACAAGATAAAAAG
>DASQUN010000459.1:0-3099 GCA_035641275.1 Candidatus Udaeobacter sp.
TGATCACGCATTACGACCGAAGGGGCGCTTGGATTTGGCGTTGTCACATCGATCTCTCAAGCACAAATAAAGATCTCTGGAATTATCTGCGTCCGTTCATAGAGAGGTACGACGCGGTGATCCTTAGCATTGAAGAATACCGGCAAAATCTCAAAACGCCGCAATTGTTCTTCTTGCCGGCGATTGATCCCTTCTCGATCACAAACAAAGAATTGACCGATGATGAGGTCAGGGAGCGCTTGGATCACTACGGAATTAGAACCGATCTTCCGATCGTGCTGCAAACTTCGCGCTTTGATCGTTGGAAAGATCCTGAAGGCGTCATCGAGGCTTACAAACTAGCGAGCCGTGAAGTTGACTGCTCGCTGATACTACTGGGCAATGTCGCCATGGATGACCCCGAAGGTCAGCAGGTCTATCAGTCTTTATTGACCTTTCAGGGCGAACGAATCCGTATTCTCTCCCACGAAGATACGGCCTTGGTGAACGCCCTCCAGCGGCGCGCGGCTGTCGTGCTGCAAAAGTCAATTCGGGAGGGGTTCGGCTTGACCATCGCTGAAGCCATGTGGAAAGGCACGCCCGTCATCGGTGGGAATGTCGGCGGCATCCGATACCAGATTGAAGATGGGGTAACTGGGTTTCTGGTCTCTTCTGTAGAGGAAACCGCAGCGCGAATCGTTCAGTTGATCAAGGACGAGAAGCTGCGGCGGCAGATGGGCAATAGGGCGAGAGAAACGGTGAAGGAGCGGTTTCTGCTGACCCGACTCCTCGAGCAATACCTTGACTTGTTTAATTCATTTGAGACGATTCACCGCCTAAGGGATCGTCTCCAGTCATAGCGAAAAGTCTCAGTTCTTTGATGGAGCAATTCAAAACAAATCCGCTGGCGAGCGCAGTTGCATGGCGGCGCAGGTTTCGCCGCAGCGCCAGTTTTTCTACACGAAGGCTTCCAGCTTGATTAGGGCGTCAAAGCGGCGTTTGAGCCGAAAAGTGGCGCGAGAATTAATCCAGCGCCACTTTTCGTTTAACTAAATCGTTGGTGTTGTGTCTATTCGGCGCCGACTTTCGGACGCCACTTGTTGAAACGCTGTTCGTAGCGGTCAATCAAGTCGGTCATGATCATTCCGCTGATGGCGAAGATCAAAACGCCGACGAAGACTTTATCGGTCTGGAATGTGGCTCCGGCGACGGTGATCATGAACCCGATTCCCGCAGTTGCGGCATATAGCTCGCCGACCATGACGCCGATAAGCGCGCGACCGACGGCCAGGCGGAGTCCGGTCAAAATGAATGGGACCGTAGAGGGGAGCACCACGGATTTAAAGATCTGCCACTCCGAAGCGCCAAAGCTTCTAGCAGCAGTGAGCAAGTTGGCGGGTGTGGTTTTTACGCCATCGCGAGTATTAATCAGCAACGGGAAGACCGCGCCCAGGAAAATGATGCCGATCTTGGAAAGGATTCCGATGCCTAACCAAATGATGACTAAAGGTAAGAGTGCGACTCGCGGCGTGGCGTTCATAGCATTGATGAAGGGATCGCAAACGTAGGCTAATCTCTTATACCAACCGACACCGATGCCAAAGGGAATAGCGAAAACAATGGAGAGGAGATAGCCCCAGAAAAATTCGATGCCGCTGACATAGAGATCATTCCAGATTTCGCCGGACGCAAACATCTGCCAGCCGGATTTGGCAATCAACGACGGCGCACTCATGAACATCGGATTAATCAGCTGCCAGACGTTGCCGACCAGTTCCCAGATCGCCAGAAAGACCGCGACCGACGCTGTTCCTAGGATCTTTCTCTCCTGGTTGAGGTAAAATTTGTACGCAACCGATGCTTCCGCAACGCGTACGTCTAGTAATTGCTCCTCTTGTTGTACGGTTTCAGCCATGAAAGATTCTCCTTTCAAAATTTTTAAGAATCGCTGCCTTCTCTAGCTCGCGCTACAAAAAAGTTGGAAACGTCAATACTTACATGAACTCGTTGGGCAGGTCTTCGCCATCCCTGACACACTTCGCGATCGCCTCACTCCACGGACAATCGGCCGTTTACTAAGCTTTTCGATGCGGCGGTGGGTTATCGGGCGGCTTGTAGGTCACGCCTTCCTCTTCCGACAAATTGACATCTTCGGTGCCGCCGTAGGGTTCTTGATCGGGAACCCGGCTCGGCTGGCGCTCTTGAGCCGATTCAACCTTTGAGCGGTTATCGCGTTCCCAAGCAAGCCTTTGTACATCGAGATTGTCGATGATTTCTTGAATGCCGGCGACATCGGTTAAAATATTGAGGAGCACGTCGTGTTCCGACTCGCTCGGCACGGCTCCTTCGAGATAAACAACGCCGCTTCGAGCGGCAATTTGCAATTCGTTCATATCCACCTGTCCGTCTTCGCGCACCAGCTCGCTTAAATGCTCCGCCAACTCCTCCGTCCAGCTGTTCCAGATCGGGAGGCAAGCGTCCAGCTGCAGGCGGTTCGTCACCCTGTTCCGTTTCGCCCAACTGGGTCTCCATGCGCTCGGAACATTCGTGACAAACAGTCGTGGTCGGCGTCGAACGAAGCCGCTCCTCACCGATGGGTTTGCGGCAATTCGCGCAATGGCCGTAAGTGCCTGCTTCAATCCGCGCGAGAGCGTCATCTATGTCGCGAAGCCGTCGCTCCTGCTGTTCGTCCAATCGCTCAAGCACCCGGGAATCGCGCTCCTGCTGTGCTTCTTCCTCCAGCTCAGCCTCACGGCTTTCGGAGATCGATTGGAGCGCCTGGTCATTCTCTGCTGCCTCCTTAATGAGCGCTCGGCGTTGTTTTTGTAATTGATCGCTGAACTGCCGTAAAAGATCTTTTTTCATTTGGTTTCTCCAAGATCTCCGATTTACAAAGCGCGCTTCTTTTCCGCCGCCATCTCGCGTTTAAAGACGCCCATCAGCTTTCCATCCGACGAGGTAACCAAAATGGCATCCGCGCCTTTCTGATCAAGAAGCTCCGTTGCGTCTTCAGCCGGATAGTATGGACGAAGCGTCGTCGGCGCGGATTCCATCAGCCTTTCTGCGGTAGAGGTGGGATCATCGTTCCACGCGTCCTTGCGGAGAAGACCAAGGACAATG
>DASQUN010000460.1:0-5813 GCA_035641275.1 Candidatus Udaeobacter sp.
TCGACTTTGACCGGGACGGAAAACTCGATCTGTTCATCGCCAACGCCTTGAACCCTTATTTAGAGCAATACCATCCTCCCCGGCCGCTGAATATTTTCCGCTTGCCGCACGAGGAATATCCCGGCGATCGGCGCATGCTCCCGTTTATGCACAGCAGCTGGGACAACGCGAAGAATGGCGGCGCCAACCTTCTCTACCATAACCTCGGTAATGGCCGCTTCGAGAAGGTCGATATCAAATCCATGGGGATGGGAGAAACTCACTGGAGTCTTGCCGTCGTGGCCGGAGACCTCAACAACGACGGTTGGCCCGATCTTTATGTTGCCAACGATTTCGGTCCCGACGACCTCTATTTGAACGAGCAGGGCAAGAAATTCCGACGGATCGAGGGCCGGATCTTCGGCACCGTCGGCCGGGATACTTACAAAGGGATGAATGCCTCTTTCGGCGACATCGATCGCAACGGCTACCTTGATATCTACGTTTCCAACGTGCATATGCCCTTGCAGGCGGAAGGAAGCTTGTTGTGGATGACCTATCCGCGCAAGCGCGACGCCTTCATGCCGGAGTTCCGGGACGAGGCCTGGCAGCGCGGTGCCTTGAACGAGCACCGTTTCGGTTGGGGCGGAGCCATTGGCGACCTCAACAACGATGGTTGGTTGGATATCGTTCAGACCAATGGAATGGTCGACGACTCTCTGGATCGGCGATTCCCCAACTGTCCGAGCTACTGGTATGTAAACGAAAAACTCATGCGCTCGGGCCCTGAAATACACACCTACGCGGACATGTGGGGTGACCTGCGCGGGTACTGCATCAACGGCCGGGAATCGAACCGCGTTTATTTAAACCGCGGCGCAAAAACTCATCTCCAATTCATCGACATCGCGCCGCAACTCGGTTGGAACGAGGAAACGCCTTCCCGCGGCGCGCTCCTGGCCGATCTTGATAATGACGGCAGCCTGGAGCTTACCATCACTCATCTCTATGCTGCGCCGTCCCTTTACAGAAATCCGCTCTATCATAAGGCCAAGTCTTCGCCCGACGGTTCGGCGGGGAATCACTGGATCGGCTTTCAGTTGGCGGGCGATGGGACACAATGTAGCAAGGATGCAGCAGCGAGCCGGATCGTTCTGAGTTATTCAGAAGCTGGCCAGATCGTAAAACAGATGAGAGAGGTCCACATCGTGAACGCCTTCGCGGCTCAGGGAGATAAGCGCGTTCATTTCGGGCTTGGTGCTTTTGTCGGACAAGTTGACGTGTCGATTTCATGGTGCGGTGCGCCGTTGCAATCTTACGGACTGTATCCCGCGGACCGCTACCACGCCATCACACAGACAGCAAATAGCCGATGACTCCTTTCAACAATCCTCAGCTCACGGTGCAAAGTTGGTACGTGGCGGCTTTGTCTCGCGACGTTCGCGCAGGGCAAGTCATTTCAACGGACTTCTCAAATCGTAAGCTCGCCGTCTACCGCGGCAGAGATGGCGAAACTCACGTTCTAGATGCTCGCTGCCCTCATCTGGGCGCGGATCTAAGCAAAGGCGATGTGATCGGGATTAATCTTCGCTGTCCGTTCCATCACTGGACATTTGCCGCGGACGGACAGTGTATCGCGATTCCCGCGCTAAGCTCGATTCCTTCGTTCGCCCAAACGTTTTCCTATCCCACCCAGGAAAAATACGGCGCCGTGTGGTTCTTCAACGGACCTGAGCCGCTGTTTCCGATTCCGTTTTTTGCGCACTGGAAAGAAAATCATCTGCTTCCCGTACATTTGAACAAGCAAACGATAAACTGCCATCCGCATGTGATCACGTGCAACGGTCTCGACGTGCAGCACTATAAGACCGTCCATCGCCTCGAGTTTGTCGAGGATCCCTGCGCCGAGCAACTGGATCGTTTCCGCATTCAACTGAGACTCGGAATACGGCTACGCGCCAGTACGCTTTTTGAGAAGTGGCTCAAGAGCATAGCGGGAGAAACGGTCTCGGCGACCTTTACCACCTGGGGCGGGAATTTGGCGACCATCGAAGGGAAAGCCGGCCCGGTTCCGCTCTTAGTGCTCTTTTCGCACCGTCCATTCGCGGGCGGTCGAAGCGCCAGCCGTACTTTTCTTTTCGTTCCCCGACAGTCGGGATGGAAGCGCCACTTCGGCGTACGGTTGTTACTTGCCGCTGCTCTAAAGCTCATCATGGGAGCCATCTTGCTCAAGGATCGTGCCCTGTTGGATAGCTTGGACTTCCGCATGAATCTGACAAGAGCTGACGCTGCCTTGGCGGCCTTCATCCGGCAGGTGAACCTGATGCCGGTTTTCGATTCAACCGGCCCCTCTCTCGCACAGGAACATCAGAGGCAGGCCGCGGCTCCAGGGAAGGAGGTCATCTAGCTTGCGCGCAACACACGGGTCAATCGAGAATTCCGCCGTAGATTACTCCAAGCACTTTATTCCGGAGCCATTCAGCCCGCTCTTCTACACAGCGGCTTATGCAGAACTGACTGAGGAGCAGCGCTTGTGCTACAACCAACTCCACGGCTGCTATTGCAACGAGCAGATCATGTTCCTGGAAAGATCTGTGGCTGATCCTGTGCTCGAAGCGCTTCTTCAGTCGGCCCTCGCCCATGCGATGGCCGGCGAGCTACGAACCTTTCTCGACGAAGAGCGGCAGCATACGGAGATGCTGCGCGACCTTAACCGCCGCTGCATGCCGCAGTTGTATAGTCAGAGTGATTTTTACTTTCTTGCGTTGCCGCGCGGAGTCGCATGGCTTCTCGCCAGGGTCGCCGGCCAGCCGCGATTCTTTCCTCTCTTTATTTGGCTCATGTTTCTGGAAGAGGAAAGGGCGGTCTTTTTCGGCCGTGAAATTATACGCCAAAAGGAAGAGCTCGAACCGCATTTTGTCTCGACCCATCGCCTCCACCTTGCCGACGAGATTGAGCACGTTAAATGGGACCAGGAGACCTTGACCTGGTTATGGCCTAGAACCGCTCCGGCATTGAGGACGATGAATGCTCGCTTGCTGCGCTGGATCATTGGTGAGTTCTTTACGGCACCCAAACGGGCAAATTTACGCGTCGTCGAACAGCTGGTGAGAGAGTTTCCTGATCTCAGGCTGCGACTACCGGAAATGCGCAACCAATTGGTGTCACTGCGAGAGAACGAGCAATGGAATCGCTTTCTCCATTCGCGAACCGTCATACCCAAGACGATTTCTGATTTCGCCAGGTGGCCCGAATTCGACTGCCTGAACGATCTTTTTCCCGACTTCACAAGGAAGTCTACGAACAATGACGCACAATAATTTCCCAATTCCTGCGAAGCTCAATCTTTGTCTCCTGGCGGTGCAAGTCGGCGCGCTTTTTATCCTGCTGTGGCTTGCCGGACGCGTTGACAGCTGGTGGCAACTCCTGTTTCTTGCCGTCTGTTACGGCATCGCCATGAATTCCGGTTACGCTCTTCTCCATGAAGCGGAACACAACCTGTTTCACCCGCATCCAGGTATCAACCAGCTTGGCGGCGCGGTATTAGCACTGTTCTTCCCCGCCCCCTTCCATCTCATCCGCCAAGGACACTTGGGCCACCATATGAGGAACCGCTCCGACGATGAAGCTTTCGACTTTTATTTCGAAGGAGAGAACCTTATCTGGAAGCATCTTCAGTTCTACGGCATCTTAACCGGCTTCTTCTGGATCGTCATCGTATTGGGAAATTTCCTGGCATTGATCAAGCCGTCATTTGTAGAACCTAAGTATGCAAGCTTCGACCGTCCCACAGTAGCCTTCCTGGCTTCGTTGAATCCGAAGTTTCTGCGGCTAATCCGCATGGAGGCGCTGTTGATCTTCCTGCTTCATGGCAGCCTCGTTTGGTTTGGCAACATACCCTTCTGTAACTATGCAGCGGTCCTCTTTGGTTTTGGTTTCAGCTGGTCCGCGATGCAATATGTCCATCATTTCGGAACCGTGCGCGATGTCCAAATGGGCGCCCGTAATCTTCGGACGTTTGGCTGGTTGGATGTGCTGTGGCTGAACCACAACTGGCATCTCAATCATCACATCAATCCGACGGTGCCCTGGATCCATTTGCCGAGATTATACACCGGTGAAGAGTTTGAGCGCGGCAACCTCTTTTGGGCCTACCTCCGAATGTGGCGCGGACCGCGCTTTAACACTGAGCGGGTAGCAAACATTTATGCGGGCGCGATCATCAGATAGCCTCCTGCGAAACAGCTCCTCGCTGAAGGAAGCTTTGGACCAGGGCGCATTAACGACGAAGCAACGGCTTTTGCTCCTCGGCTTAAACTTTATTCCGCTGGCTCATCTCGCGTCAGTCATTGTTGTCGCGTTGCTTCCGTCTGCTGGGGCCATGTGGCGCGTAACTGCCGCGATTGCAGCGCTCTATCTGGCGCCTCCCCTGCTTGCCCGAACCGTGCGCGCGCTGTTCGCCATACCCGAAGGGAAAATGCCTCTGGGCTCCAAAGCATTCTTTTCCTGGTGGACCTTGTTCCAGTTACAGATGATTTTTTGTCGCCTACCCCAGTTAGAGGAGACGCTACGACTCGTGCCGGGAGCCTATTCAGCGTGGCTGCGCTTATGGGGCGCTCACATCGGCAGGCTCACATTCTGGTCTCCTGGCACGTTGGTTCTGGACCGTCCCTTCCTCTCGGTGGGTGACGACGTGGTTTTTGGCGCGGGTGTTCATATCAACCCTCATGTCGTTGCAAAAAATTCTTCCAGCCAGATAGAGCTCATTTTGGGGACGATAAAGATCGGCGATCGGACTCGGGTCGGGGCCTACTCGCTGCTCACAGCCGGCTCTGAAATAGCCCCCGACGAGAATCCTCGCGCCCTCTTGGTGCTGCCACCCTTCTCTGCGTGGCAGGATGGTAAACGGGTTCGCGCGGAGGAATATGCGCGTTTCAGTCTACGAGTTCCTCGATAGCGATTCGGCCAACACGCGGTTAACGGCGAGCAGGCGTCTCAAAACGCTCCTCGGCTGGAAACTGGCAATGGCTTTGGGACTGAATCTATGGGCGCTCGTGCCTTACTACTGGCTGCAACATCACCCGTTTTTTCCTGTGGCCATCATGCCGACAATCATCGCCGATGAGTGGATTTCTTTCAATGAAGCCGCCGTATGGTTGTATTTGTCGTTATTTTTATTGATGCCTGTCGCGCCGATGCAGATGGTCAGCCCGGACGACACTCGTCGCTATGCGCTCGGCGTTGCCAGCATGAGCCTGCTGGCCGACCTGGTTTTCTTCCTTTGGCCAACGACCGTTTTGCGCCCCAACCCGCAGATGAGCAACATCGTTTATCAAAACTTGACGCACCTGGTCAGCCCCAACAATGCCTGCCCATCCCTGCACGCCGCCATGGCGGTATTCTCCGCGCTTTGCTACGAACAGATTGCGCCTCACATGCGCGACCGGCAACTCTGGCGGCTCGGGCTTTGGATTTGGGCGCTGGGCATTATCTACGCGACCCTCGCGACCAAAGAGCATGTTGCGCTGGACGCCGCCGCCGGGAGCTTGTTAGGTCTGATCGCATATCTCGCAGCATTTCGAGCCAAATTATTTGCAGTGCCAATGATCAGGAAAGGGAGGTAAGTAACATGCGACGACTGCTTTCAAATAGTTTTTCCCTGGCTTTAGCAGGCGTTTTTCTTCTGCGCCCCGCTCCCAGCCGTGCCGATGAAGAAGCCGATCGCGCCGAGTTGCGCAAGCTCAGGGCGCTTTACGAAGAGGTTGTAAAATCCGACGACCTGACGAAGCTTATGCCTTACCTACCCCCAAGCCTTACTGCAGTGACTCCCACCG
>DASQUN010000461.1:0-3844 GCA_035641275.1 Candidatus Udaeobacter sp.
CACGCTATCGGCGTTACTCAAAGGCGGAGTGCCATTGCTTGAGGCCTTGGGTACCGTTCAGGGCGTGGTCGGAAATCGGTTGCTCTCGCGAGCCATATCACAGGTTCAGGTGCGAGTGCGGGAAGGCAAAGGTATGGCGCGCCCGTTGAGCGAGAGCGGGCTATTTCCCCCACTGGCTTTGAACATGATCGCGGTGGGAGAGGAAACCGGCAAATTAGAGGGTATGCTCGCCGAAGTGGCCGGTTTTTATGATCAAGAGGTAAAACGAACGACCAAAAGATTGACCTCATTGTTGGAGCCGATACTGATCTTGGGGATGGGGTTAGTAATCGGCATCGTCGTCATCTCCATGCTATTGGCCATTTTTAGTATCAATGATTTACCATCCTGAAATAGAGAAAAAGAAAGCAACGAGGGCGAGGAGAAAATCTCCTCCATCACTGTCTCAGCTCTCTACATCTACGGGATTCACGCTCATCGAGCTCATCGTTGTCGTCGTTATTATCGGACTACTCGCCGGGCTGGTGCTGCCACAATTTATACGCCAAGAAGAAAAAGCCAAAATTAAGACGGCCAAGGCGCAAATCGAGCTTTTCGGCACGGCGTTGGACACCTTTCGTCTCGATGTCGGGCGCTATCCGTCGACGGAAGAAGGTCTTCGGGCGCTGAGCCAAAAACCGGGTGCACTTGAGCGCTGGGACGGTCCCTATCTAAAGAAAGATCTGCCGGAGGATCCGTGGGGCAAGGCTTACGTCTATCGGAGCCCGGGCGAACACGGACCTTATGACATTCTTTCTTACGGCGCCGACGGCGTCCAGGGAGGCGAAGGGGATAACCGTGATGTCACGAGTTGGGAGCGATAGATCAGGATTTTCCTTGCTGGAACTTGTTTTGGTTCTCTTGCTCCTAGGACTCAGTAGTTCGGTCGTCATACCCAACATCCAAAAGGGGCTTCAGGATCGAGAGGTCAAAGTTTCCGTTTTAGCCCTGGCGGCTGTGGCCCGGGATCTGCGAAGTCGCGCATTGTACGAAGGGATTCCCCAGCAACTCGTCCTCAATGTTGCAGAGAACAGTTATCGAGTCGATCGCGACAGAGAAGTGCAGTTGCCACTGGACGTGAAGTTTGCAGAGGTGCTAGGCGGCGAGATGCTCGACGGCGGTGCCCGGCAATTCCTGTTTTTTCCCAATGGCAGTAGCCACGGCGGCCAAATCGCTCTGTCGCGCGGCAAACATTCGTTCCGCTACTCGATCCATTTGGAGTCCCTCACCGGAAAGATCGAAGTAGCACGCGACGATCGATCATGAAGTCTTTCGAAGCTTTAGGAAGTTCAGCTAAGGGGTTCACCCTCCTAGAAGTGGTCGTTGCGATGACGATAGTGGGTCTCGGTGTTGTTACGTTATTGGAAATATTTTCTTTGGGACTTCGTCTTGGAGCCAGGAGCACCGTTCGGACCGAAGTTATCACCGACGGGCGTCACGTCATGGACAACTTCCTGGCGCGAGGCGTTGTCCAAGAGGGCACCGAACGGGGAACTCTCGATCCACAAAGCCGCTGGGTACTGCACGTCCAGGGGATGAAAAATGTATCGACGGAACTTTCACTGTCGAATGACTGGGAGCTTAAGGAAGTTGCGCTCGATCTCGTTGTGAGCGATGGGGCGCGGGAGCGTCACGTTGAGCTTAATACACTACGCCTAGTCAGGAAAAAAAATCCGTGAGAGCTAAAACCGCGCTCCTTTGCTCGACTGTGGGCTTCACTCTCATCGAGGTCGTGCTCGCCCTGACGATCTTTGCTCTTATGGGAACGATCCTTTATGGGGCATTTTTTCTCGCTCACAGCGCTGTGGAAAAAACCCAGGGGAGCTTCGAAAAGAATCAAAAGCTTCGCGCTTTTGGCGATTTCCTGGGGAGCTATGTTCGCTCCGCCTATCCCTATCGCACATCGTCTCAAGATTCCATCTTGTACTTTGAAGGAGAGCAAGACCATCTGACCTTTGTCTCGGCGTACTCGTTGGCGATGGGTGGGAGGGGAATGGCTAAGGTTTATGTCAGCTTGGAAAACACGGATAGAAGCGAAGGGACTGTGAGGCTGGAAGAAGGGGTCCCGGTGCGGCTCAATGACGATAACGGGGATATCGGCCAGCGGAACACAATGGTATTGCAGGAAGGGGCGCGGGAATTCCGTCTTGCCTATCTCGATCCTCAACTCGAGGAAGAAAAGTGGGAGGAGCGCTGGAACGGCAAAGAGCGGCAAACATTGCCCCGGGCCGTGCGGGTTACTTATCGCACGGCCGCGGATAAAGAAGTCCGTTGGATATTTCCGATAATGATGAGCGTGCTCGCGCAATGAAATTTCAGTTAAACAGGATTCTGAGCTCTTCCAAACTCGCCGACGACCGCGGCGTGGCCTTAATTGTGGTGTTATGGATATTCATTTTTCTGTTCGTTGTTGCTTTTGATTTCAGTTCTTCGGTCCGGGAAGAAGCGGCGGCGGCCAATCGATACAGTGATGAGACGCAGGGATACTATCTGGCGATTGCCGGTTTTGAGCAGGGGCTCTACGATATCCTTAGTCAGACCTCGGACCGCGGACTGCCGCAGAGCCAAAAACGTAGCGACCCGGTGGATGGAGTCTGGCGTGAGGAGAATTTCGGTGCCGGCGTCTACCGCGTTCGGCTGGTCGATGAGGGTGGAAAGATCAATATCAACCGCGTGAATGACGAGGCGCTGCGCCGCATATTCACTAATCTCGGCATAGAGGAGCCGCGCCGGTCGACCCTGGTGGATTCGATTATGGATTGGCGCGATCCGGATGACCTCCATCGCGTTAGTGGGGCAGAGAAAGACTATTATCTTTCTTTGCAGCCGTCGTACACCACCAAAAACGGTTTTTTCGACACGGTCGAGGATCTGCTTTGGGTTAGAGGGATGACTGCAGAGCTTTTTCATGGTTATGCCGAAGCCGACCGAAGGCCGGAAGCCATGAGCTCAACGGTAGGGTTGCGAGAGATATTTACGGTTGATAGCCCCATCGACCGCGTGAATCTGCGGACCGCTTCAGCGGAGGTCATTCACGCACTCATGGGAATCCCTCTCGAAAAAAGCCGTGCTTTTGTCGAGGAACGGAAGAAACTCTCCGAGAGAAGTCTGGGGGATTTCCTGCGGCTTCTGGGGATCGGTTCCGGGGATGCTCCGTTGCAAATGTTCATCTTTGCTAATCCCTCCGTAGTGGCCATAGAAGCTGAAGGACATCCGAAGGACTCGCGGGTTGCTCGCCGCGTCAAGGGAATAGTGCGAATGGGCGGGGGGCGACAGGGATTTGAACTTTTGCGCTGGATGGATCGTGAATGGGGCTACCGCAAGGAGCCATCATAGGCTACAATCTGGCACTTACAAGACGATATTCTCATGGCCGTCAAGGATAAACATAAGGCATAGGACCATGACAGCTCCGAATTGGTTGAAAAATTTATCCCGTGCCGATTTCCTGAGAAGCATCGGCCTCTACGTCATGCGTGACCGTTTGATATTCGTCCGCATGCGCAAAAACTTTCTCGACGTTTCGCTGGTGCAACAACAAGCTGAGGAACTGCCATTCGGTGAGAATCAGCGAGCGATATCTGAGCTGACAGGCTGGATTGCGGAGGACGTTAGGGAAATCGCTTTGAAGGCCGAAAATGACTCTCGTGAGCGTGCCCTACGCCAAGCGATCCTTTCGCTTTTGCCGAACTTCAACGCCGGAAGGGACCCTGTATTCATCTGCGTGCCGCAAGAGCAAGCGATCGTCCAGCAGATCTTTTTTCCCCAAGCAGCCGAGGCGAATCTGCGTCAGGTTCTGGAATAC
>DASQUN010000462.1:0-3383 GCA_035641275.1 Candidatus Udaeobacter sp.
CGATCCCTACGGCAACCACGCTTATAGCATCAGCCGATTTTGGACGTGGATGGTTATCACTATTGGCGGAGTTTCGCTGAAAGTCCACGGTTTAAACAATATCGACCCAAAACGGCAATACATTTTCATGGTCAATCATCAGAGCCATATTGATATACCGATCCTCGCCCAGAGCCTCTCGGGTTTTCAACTTCGCTGGATCGCCAAAAGAGAGCTACTCCGGGTTCCTTTTTTCGGTTGGGCCCTGTGGGCCTCAAAGCACATCACGGTTGATCGCTCCGACCGATTCGATGCTTTAGGCGCGTTGCAAAAAGCCAAGGAACGCATGAAGGGCGGCATTTCCATCGTCGTTTTTCCCGAAGGGACCCGCAGCTCGGGGGGAAAGCTGTTGCCATTTAAGCGGGGGGGTTTCTTGCTCGCAGCGAAGACACAAACTGCGATCGTGCCGGTTACGATCAATGGGAGTGGTTCGATTCTTCCGAAAGGCGATTGGCGCATTCGCCGCGGCGAAGTAGAGGTCGCGGTGGGTGAGCCTATTTTGGTAAACAATTTTCCGCCCGGCACACTGCGTCGTTTGTCGGCACAAGTACGGGAGCTTATCAGAAAGAATCTCCGACCAGCTTCGGATTTGCCAATCGAGCCCTCTCGACAAGCTGCGTCGATTGCGTCCTCTATGAAGAAAAGAAGCGTTTGAGATGACGATGGAACCCCTGAGAATCATACCTTTGGGCGGCCTGGGAGAGTTCGGTCTAAATATGATGCTTCTCGAGTATAGGGATTCAGCGATCGCGATCGATTGCGGGCTCATGTTTCCGGGCGCGGACCTTTTGGGTATCGACCTAGTGATCCCCGACGTCAGCTATGTGCTCGAGAATAAAGACAAACTCAAGGGCGTTATCCTGACCCACGCGCACGAAGATCACGTTGGCGCTCTGCCCTACATCCTGAAGCATCTTGCGGTGCCGATCTTCGGCACTCGGTTAACTCTCGGACTGTTAAACAACAAGCTGAGAGAGCATGACCTCGAAGATACGACGGATATTCGAGAGATCACGGCTGGCCGAACTTGGGAGTTGGCGCCCTTTCAACTGGAAGGGATTCGTGTCACCCACAGTCTGATGGACTGCCTGGCATTGGCTATCGAGACGCCGATTGGGACGGTAATACACACGGGCGACTTCAAAATCGATAATACGCCCATGGAAGGAGAGATGTTTGATTTTCAGAGATTTGCCGCCCACGGTGAAAAAGGAGTGCTCTTGCTCCTCTCCGATTCGACCAATGTGGAGCGTGCCGGCTATACGCCTTCGGAAAGGGAAGTCGGAACCAATCTGGAACAGATTTTCCAACAGAGTACCGGCCGAGTTCTCGTTTCGACGTTTTCATCGAGCATTCCGAGAATTCAACAGGTGATCGATATTTCCGAGCGTTGCGGACGGCGGGTCATCCTGAGCGGGCGCAGCATGATTAGAAATAGCCAAGTCGCTTCAGAGTTAGGCTACTTGCACCTTCCTCGAACGTTCATGACGGAAAATGAACGCTGGCAGGATCTGCCGTCTGACCGCCTGACCTTTCTGACCACTGGAAGCCAGGGCGAACCCCTCTCGGTGCTTCATCGGGTCGCGTTAGATGACCACAAGTCGATCAAGATCGAACCTGGCGATACGGTCATTCTTTCTTCCAAATTCATACCGGGAAACGAAAGGACCATCTCGAACCTGATTAATCATCTCTATCGCCGCGGCGCCGAAGTTCACTATGAAAAGGTCTCAGAGATTCATGTTTCAGGTCACGCCAGCCAGGAAGAACTGAAAACGATGCTCCAACTGACTCGGCCACGTTATTTCGTCCCCATTCACGGTGAATATCGCCATCTCGTAAAACACCGGCTATTGGCTCAGGATGTCGGTGTGCCCGAGGAAAATTGCTTCATTCTGGAGGATGGTGATGTATTGGAGCTAACCGCTCACAGCGCCCACAAGTCCAAGCCCATTCAGGTCGGCCGAGTCTTTGTCGATGGAAAAGGTGTCGGCGATGTAGGAGACGTCGTGATCCGCGACCGCCGCCATTTATCGGAAGACGGCATGGTGCTCGCCGTCATGGCCATTCATCAACAATCCGGTGAACTGGTTGCCGGGCCCGATCTAATATCGCGCGGCTTTATGCGCGATGAAGAAGGCGACGAAATCCTGGAACAAGCCAGAAAGGTGATCCTGGAAACTTTGAAGGGAATCAACCGAGAAACCCGCACGGATCCGGCGGAGCTGCAAGAAGAAGTTCGCAAGGCTCTTCGACGCTACTTTCGAAAAAAACTTGAGCGCCATCCGGTGGTGCTACCCTATATTATAGAGACTTGATTATTGTTATTCCGGAGACGATATGGAAAAGAATCGACTCAATCGTGAATTGATGGGAGTGATTGTCAGCGTTACCGCTTTGGTCGTTATCGTTAGTCTTTTTTCTTACACACCGAGAGATCCCTCATTTAATACGTCGTCCAGATATATCGATGTACAGAATCGGGTTGGCATCATCGGCTCGTATTTAGCGGACACGCTTCTCCAGGGGTTTGGCTTCGCTGCCTATCTATTGCCTGTGTTGCTTTGTATTGTCGCCTTCCAATTGTTTCGCTCCGGTCTCCGGGGAGTCCCGCTTGGCCAGGTCGTCGGTTATGGCATGTTGGTCATCAGTATGGCGGTGATTCTGGACCTTTTCATTGACTCGGACACGGCTCGCGACGGCGGCGGAATCATTGGCGGGTTCTTGAAAGAGAGCGTGCTCATTCCGTTATTCGGACAAATCAGCGCAACCTTAATCAGCCTTACCGCGTTGCTCGTATCCGTCATGCTTCTCACCCAGAGTTCCCTCTTGTATATTGTGAATCAGGCGACAAGGAACTTTGGCGAATTTAAGAAATCTCTTGTTCCCGCTGCAAATGCATGGTTCAAGGAATTGAGAGAGAAAAAAAGGCGCAAAGGCGAAAACACGAAGAAAGAGCGGCGAGACTACGTCCCACCACCCATACTACTTAAAGAAGAAGTCACTGAGGAGCCAGATAGCAAAACCGCGAAAAAACCGCCAGTGCCCCAACAGCAATTTAAGCTGCCGGAAATCGGTGAAGGTTATAAGCTCCCTCCTCCAGAGTTGTTGGACCCCCCCGATGGCGAACAGTTTAAAATCGACAAAGAAACTCTCCACGCCAATTCGCTAATCCTGCAAAAAAAGCTGGCGGATTTTGGTGTTGAAGGGGAAGTCGTCGCCGTGCGGCCGGGACCGGTGATCACGATGTATGAGTTCAAACCGGCCCCGGGTGTCAAAGTGCGTCGAATCGTCCTGTTGGCGGACGACCTCGCCATGGCCTTGCGCGCTGTTAGCGTACGCAT
>DASQUN010000463.1:0-6130 GCA_035641275.1 Candidatus Udaeobacter sp.
GGAAAACACTCCTTTCTCCAAGTCGAGCGCATCGCTTGTCCGCGTCACGCGGCGAGACCAGCGTCTACTTTTGCTCGTAGCCATTACTTGCCTCCGTCATTTAGAAAAACGCTTGCGCGACTCTGCGAGATATAGGGTTGGGCATTAGCGTCTGTAGTATGGCTTCCCCGCCTCATATTCAGGCTATCATGAGTATTAGAATTATCGAGATACTTAGTTCTTTTTTATCCCCGGAATCGAGTATTGCACGAACTCCGGATTAACCTATCTTAACTATCCGGTAAGTGAAAACTAGTTTGCATATGTAAACACCACTGCAGGTCTGGTTCGTGTCGCGTTAGGTGATTTGGATGATTAAACTCTGAAGCTTTTCCGTTCATGGTTACCACACCCGCAGCCCGTATACGACGACAATAAGGCCAACCGCAAGTCCAGCGATACTGCCGATGAAGGCAGCCGCGAGTTGGCCCTGAGGTGCCCGCGTGAGCGCACTTCTGATGGAAAGAGCACTGGTCGCCAGGAGAATGGAGGGTCCGCAAAAAGCCAGGAAGTACAACGCGACGCGGGCACTACTTGGAACGGAATATTTAATCGAGACGACGATCGCCAAGCAGAGGATCGACAGCAGCATGAACCCACAGAGCGCCCAAAGCCGCCGAAGGCCGCCTGCTCTCAATGCCCACACTGCCGCGGGACTAAAAGCCAGGATGAGCGGAACGATCAATACGGCCATCATTGGATTACATTAAAGTCTTGCTCTTTTCGGCCCACCTATAAGGACAGATAGCACGCTTCTCGTCAGCGCTGACGCCTTATTACTATTCTTTCCTCCACGACCTTCACTCAGATCTGCAAAACATTTTGCGCATCAATGCCGTTCACCCCATAAGGCTATCGGAGCTTTGTGTTAGCCGAAATTTACTCGGTTGTCCGAACCTGAGTACAAAGGTGGTATTTTACACCATCGATCTCGTAATCCACCTCGCCGTAAAACGCGAGATACCCTTTCTCCGGGGGAGTCACTTCTCCCACGACTATACCGTTCGAAAAAGTTACGGCTTGCTCTTTCCACGTAGCCGTGCGGAAATCCTGAGTCGGTGTTTGCGCCACCCAGAGCCTTGCCCCCATCGGTCGCGGTGTCGCCTCGATCGTTAGGCGCAGCTTGCCGGTGGCGCTTTCATGCTTCCAGGCCAACTTCGGCATGGATGTGCCGCTGATTTGATGACGGGAGAAAGCCGCAAGGGCGTTAACCAGATCGGCCAACTGATCCGACTCCGGCCTATCTCGTCTTTTCAAGTCGTGCCCGGCATTGGGCACGTAAACCACCCATTTATTTCCCGGGAGCTCGTTCCAATAGAGATTGAGCGCGTCGGTAGCCCAGTAGGAGTCGTTGCTTCCGTTGATGATCAACTTAGGTAGGCTTAGTCTGTCTCGGTAGGCCCACGGATCGACCATGCTCAAGAGGCGCTGGCCTTCGGGCGTTTCGGGTATCGGCACCAACCCACGACTGGTGTAAGGGGCGAGCCGCGTGCTGTACGCACCGAAGGCTTTGAGTTGTCGCGGCATCTGCGCACCCATATTGAGCGTGTCAATAACCACCGGCGCAACGGCGCCAACGCGCCGGTCAATCGCCGCCGTGAGCCACGCCGTCCAGCCGCGTTTTGACGCCCCGGAAATAATGAACTTGTTAACCGGCTCGCCCCATTCTTGTTTGCCAAACGCCTGCAAAACATCCATGGCTTTGACAACGCTTTTGACCATCGGAAAGAGAAGCGGCCAGGTTTCATCCTTAGTCTTGAGATAGCGGACAAAAGTCTCGGCGATCAGATCATCTTCCCGGAGCTTACTTTCGAGCAGCGGCTGATTCGGAATATGATAGAGAAAGGCCACCGGAGCCTTGATCTTGCGCGCTAATGCCAAACCCAACGCGACGTGGGCCGGCCTCGCCGAGCCACCCGTCACCCACAAAAATAGGGTCGAGTTCGGCGCGGCATTCCGGGGCTGATAGACTTGCAACTGATGCGCCCAAGTATGCTCTTGCCAATTCTGTGATATGAAATGAAGATCATAGATCCGGTCATTAGACTGCTCGCTCTCGCTTTTGCCTTTCAGTTTCCACCCGAACTCACTCTCGGCCTTTCGGACATACGCTTCCAGATCCGCCCAAGCGGGAGTTGCAGCCATTCTCGTTCCTAGACAGATACCTAAACCGAGAACAACAAATAATCGCTTCCGGAAAGACATCGAGACTTATCCTCTAGCGGTAATTTGGCCTTGGCCGGAACCGAACCCGCCCGATCCCGTTGGCGGGAGCCGTAAATCCTGCTCGGCCGCTTACTCTTGTTCAATTCTTTGCTCGGAGTTTCGCTGTAGCTCATAATCCTTGAAAGGAAAATGTTTGGGTTTGATTACCGAACCGCGCCGGATCTTGTGCGCAGCGCATCACGACAAGCGGAGTCGTCTTGTCTTCCCCGGTTCATTGGCGTCGCTCATTGCGAAAACATTATTGACAAAACCTACAGCTTTGTCGTTCCGCTTCCACAATCGCTTGGTCCGAGCTCCAAAAAAAGTTCTGTCGCCCGATTTCATTCTCGAGGCCGGCGCGCTCCATCATGCGCATCGCGTTTTCGTGCACACCGGCGAACATGAGCGTGCCGCCCTGCCTGTGGAGTGTCTCGTGCAGGTGAGCGATTGCCTCCAGCCCGGCGGTGTCAATTAGCGGCACACCGCGCATGGAGAGAATGAGCGCGTGGGTGTCGCCGAGGTTGGCGAAGGCTTCATTGAAAGAGCCAGTGGCGGCGAAAAAGACCGGCCCGGTGACGAATGCCACCTTGACATGCTTGCACTTGCCCTCGGCCTCGATCCCCTTGGCGCGAAGTTTATCGGGTTCCACCGCCTGCACATTGACATCGATGTTGGCGATCTGGCTGAGGAAGATACCTCCCGCGATGACGGTGCCAATGAGAATGGCCTGAGTTAGGTCGAGAGTGATTGTGGCCACCATGGTAACGACAAAAGCGATCATGGCGGATCTGAAGCGCTTGGCAAAAATAAACTGGATGGCTTGCCACTCGTTCATGCGCCACGCTGTAACCATCAGGACTCCGGCCAGCGCGGCCAACGGGATGCGACTCATGACCGGAGCAAGCAGGAACATAGAAAGCAGCAGGCCCAACGCATGAATGATACTGACCAAACGCGTCTGCCCACCAGACTTGATGCCCACGCTGGAACGCGCGATTGCAGCCGTCGCGGGGACGCCGCCAAAGAAAGGGATGAATATATTACCCACGCCCTGGGCGATGAGTTCCTGATTCGCTTGCAGACGGATACCGGTCATATTAGACGCCACCGTTCCACAAAGGAGCGATTCGACCGCGCCTAGCGCGGTAATCGTCAGCGTTGGAGCGATAAAATCCGGCAGCTTGTGCCACGGAATGTTAGCGAACGTCAGGCGGTCGGCGAGCAGCAACGTTTGCGGGATTTCGCCGATTTCCCTCACAGGCCAGTTTAATACTCGGTTAATTGCGGTCACTAAGATGATCCCCAGCAGAGAGGCCGGGAAGCGCGCATTCCATTTTGTCGGCCAGAAAACCATGGTCACTATGACCGACGTCCCCAGCGCAACGGCGTGCCAGTCGGGGATGTAGCCGCCTTTAAAGTACCCCAGCAATTTGAAAAATGCGGAAACCGTTGCCTCAGTTTTCACGCCGAGTAAGTTATCGATCTGGCCGATGAAGATGATGAGGGCGATGCCCGAGGTAAAGCCGGTGATGACCGGCGCGGGAATAAACGCGATGAAACGCCCCAGCCGGAGAACGCCAATCAAAAGAAGCAGACTGCCGGAGAGCAGACCGGCAATCCAGATGCCCTCTAAACCGTATTTTTCTACTAACAGAATGAGCACGGCGCTCATCGCCCCGGTGGGGCCGCTGATCTGATAGGGTGCTCCCGAAAGCCCGCCGATAATTAGACCCGCCAGTACCGCCGTGACCAACCCGGCAGCGGCGGCGGCACCGGAAGCCACACCAAAGGCAAGCGCGAGCGGCAGCGCCACCGCAGCGACCGTGAGACCGGCCAAAAAATCCTGCCGGAATTTTGCTGAGCTGTAACCGGCAAATTCATCCAGATAAAGACGTTTCAAACTGCGTCGTGGCATTGCTTCTTCCCTAGGATTGGCGCGTCAAAGACGGGCGTAAAGCGACTATAATTGCCGTAGATGGTAGAAATTCATAATCGAGTGCGTTGCAGATTGTGTATTTAAGCATACTTTGTCAGTAAATTCACAAATATTTTGGTAAGCGTATTGTCCACTAACAGCGCCGCCGCCCGCCGATAAGAATTTGCGAGTTGAAGCGGCCGCTGTGAGAAAATGCCGCCCCTTTCCTCTGCTGGGATGCTTCTCAAGTGGGATATGCGACCGTAGCCACACTTACGCGTTGGCCGGCGAATTTCTCGTTCTGTAGGAAAATCCCTGCAGAGTCAGTCCCTGCTGACGGCGCAGCGCCTAAGATAAGCGTTTCAGATCAGCATAATTCGCTTTGACGCTCTTTGGCACCAAGGTTGCCTCTCGTCAAAGCAGGGGGTGAATTATGATTACTATTAAGAAAATTCTCGTCCCTACAGATTTCTCCAGTCTGTCCGTGCCTGCAATCGGATACGCAAGCTCACTAGCCAAGGACCATAGCGCCGAAGTCATCGTGCTTCACGCTCTTCCGACTGCGGTGATGAAGGAGCGCTTTTCGACAGGGTACGTGACAGAAGGATTGATTACGCCAGGAGAGCTTTCGATGGCTAACCCGCAGCCAAGCGGGGAAGACGCTTTCGAAACAAAAAAGCGCCTTCTGCTTAACTTCTTAGAACAAAAGATCGGGCCTGAGCTCCTTAGGACGATAAAGCTCCGCCCGCTCATACGGGCCGGCAAGGTCGTTGAAGAGATCGTCGCCGCGGCCAGGGAGGAGCAATGCGACCTGATCGTGATGACGAGCCATGCATCCCGGATAAGGCGCCTGTTGCACGGAAGCATCATCGAGCGCATCGTCCGGCGAGCCCCGTGTCCGGTGCTAACGATCCAGCCTTCGGCTGAGGTTAGGACAGACAAAGACGAACGAGTACCGGTAAGGCTCATCGACAAATGGGCTGCCTAGACCTGGTTTCAAAATAAAAGGCGAGTAGATTCACGCCCGGGATTGCCCCCCTGTATACTCGGAGGCGCCTCCAAACCGCGTATTCGGTGTCTCGAGTTGAAGCGCCGAGAAACGTCTCATTGAGAGATCCGGAAAACGGAAGGGTGAACCGTTCCTATTTGTTTGCCTGTGAGCCGTAAGCGAACTTGGCGGGTCTTGCCAGCGACGGGCCGGGCCGGCTTGGTTAATCAACTTAAGCAACAGAACGAAATTTGTGTGGAAAGCCCCAGAGCCAGCCAAAAAGATCGGCGTCGGCAACCTCCCGGGATGAGGGATCTTGACCTCCCGACGGGGGTACTCGTCGGACGACATTCTATTTTGCTTCGTTAGCTGGGCAAACCTCGGTTTCACTCTCGAAGCCGGCGCGCCAAAATTCTCAAAGCTTATCCGCAAACATCGCCTTGTAGTGACGATACCAGTCGCTCTGAAAACGCTCCTCGGGATCGTATTTTTTCTTCAATCGAAGAAACTCGGGAAATCGCGGGTAGCATGTCTGGACTTGCTGACGCGTCGCCCAACGGTGATAAGTTAGATAGTAGCTGCCCCCATGTTGGATCGCCCGATCGATGAGGCGCTGGAAGTCTCTGGCCGCTTTTTCCAATCCCTTTGGAGTATGGACCACGTGCAAATTGAAGATGATGCAGGCGTAAGGTTCTTTGGCCCAGGCGAGAAAGCTCTCGTCATCCCTTTCGATGAGACGGAAAACGCCAAAGATGACGTCTATCTTTCCTTCCCGGCAATCGTGGCGCACCTCTCCCAGCCAACTCGCCAATTCTTTTCGCGGCACGTAAAGCTCGCTAATCATCTCACTCGCCTTGTCGGCGGCGCCCAGCCGCTTGTCCAAATCCGCATGATAGTTGTCGATGTAGGTACTCAGTTGGTGCGTGTCCGACCAGTAAAGCTGGCCGGAAGTGGATCGATAGTAATTCGAATACTCTTCAAAC